>NZ_JACSOG010000005.1:0-159689 GCF_014349195.1 Pseudoalteromonas sp. BZK2
TTTTGACATGTATGGATTCCTTATTGGTAAAAGTAATTGTCCAATCTCTTTATACCGTACTCACCCTATTTGGGGGAGGAGTCCATACATCTCCTACAATACCTCCTACAAGGTTGTTATTGCAGAGAAGAACGCTCGACCTGAACAACCCCACAAATCGACTGACACCTAGCCCCTAGAGCCTAGCTCCTTTCCCCTCGTACCTCGCATCTCGCTAACTTTTCTCTCAACACACCTCCACTTTCTCTACCTCAACCGGCTCCGCCAACGCATTTTCATAAAATGCGAACACCGCTTGGGTATAAGGCTGAGCATAATGCTCATCAAGGGCGGCTTGTGAGTCAAACTGCTCAACTAAAAACAAACAACGCTGCTCTTTGCTCACAAACAATTCAAAACGATTACAACCAGGCTCTGCACGAGTGGCCGCTAATATGCCCTGTAAACGCCCTTTACAGTCATCAAATAATGCTGCCTTTGGGGTAATTTTTGCCACGATATTAATCATACTGACTCCTTACTATATAACTTTAAAACCAATGCCCTAATTGGCGGGGCAACCGTAAAAGCCACCACAAACGCAGCAGGCCATGCATTGGCAAACGCCTTCATCCAACTTAGAAAAAATGTATCGCTCAACCCTAAGTTGACATAAGTGACCCACGCCGAAAGTAAAAACGACATTAAGAACGAAAATGCCGCAGTAAAAGTAAAATGAATTTTCATATGTCCTCCTTGGCGTTACTATATTTGCACAGGCCAAGTGGCAACAGTCACGAAAATGCAAACTAAGATTGAGGGAGTCGTATGCTGGATGATCTGCATTTATTTATTGAAATAGCGCGCCGTAAAAGCATGAGCCAAACAGCAAAAGATTTAGGACTGAATCTATCAACCCTATCAAGGCGCATTCAGGCATTAGAAGAAAAACTCGCCGAGCCATTACTGCAACGTACAGCCCGAGGCATTGTGTTAACCACCAAAGGCGAATCTCTTTATAATGAGTTGGGCGAGCAAGTGCTTGCTCTTAACAGCCAGCTTGAGCAATTAAATGAGTCATCCACCGCAAAAGAGTTTTACCTATTGTGCCCACAAAACATCATTGCGGGCCCACTGATGGGGGCAGTTAATCAGTTTGCGATGGAAAACCCTGCGCTAAACCTCCACATTTACCCAAGTAATGCCAACAGCCAACTAAGCCAAAAACGTTTTGACTTAGCCATTCGCATCGGCGATCAACAAGACTCAAGCTACTTTCAAAAGCGCCTAGGCATGATCGCAATAATGCTGATTAAAAAGAAAGATGCCCCAACATCAAGGCTGATATTGCCCTATTCAGAATCACAACTCCCCAGCGGTTTGCTTAACAAATTAAAAACCGAGTATGAACATACAAGCTTTTGCTTTGATATTACAATCGCCAGAAGAATGGTTGAAGCAGGCTATGGCATTGGCTTACTGCCGATGAGCGAAATTTGCTGTATAGACGAAACCAGCAACTTTAGTTATATCGACTCCCCCCACGATATTCCCGCAAGGCCAATTTACGCCCTCTGGCCACATTCACGCACGCCATCAACAAATGCCCAGTTGTTGATAGAACAACTCCAAACCAGTATTGCAAACTCACCGAGTTTACAAGGAGAGGTGTTGAAACTGTAGTTGCGAGGCATCGTAGGTCGGGCTTTAGCCCGTCAAATAACTCAATAATAAGGTTTATAAATAAACTTGTAGCAGCGATTTCATATCGCGTTTCAAAACCCTACCACCCTGTCGTCACATATTAAGACCTACATCGTAGGTCGGGCTTTAGCCCGTCAAATAACTCAATCTTTAAACCAACGATAAAGACCAAACACAAACAACATGGCCGCAATGCCAGCCAAGGCTAATTGCCAAATTTTAAGGTCATTCAACTTTGTCACTTGCGGACCAACACTCTCATTTGAAGGAGTTGAAACTTGTTTAACAGGTGCTTCGATTACCGGATTCTTTATCACGGCTTGGCTTGTAGTTTTATTTGCATTAATTTCTGTAATGGTTGGCTTTACTGTAATAACAATATCTTTATGGCTTGCTTTTGAATTACCGCTCCAAGCCGATTCAAATAGCGCCTTTTGCTCAGCTTTATTTTCGCTACACCACACAAAATCAGCTTGCTGAATTTTCTTCGCTCTACAACGTTTTGGTAATTGATAAAATTGCCCCCAAGCTTGGCGCTTTTTATCGTCATTATATGAATTTGAATACACAGTAGAATTATGTACTTTGGTGTTTAAAAGTGCGGTAGGGTTAGAGCGATATGTATAATTAACGCCATTACCAGAACTTCTTTTTGGGTGTTTACAGTGTCTCGCCAGCAGCGTAAAAAGCTCATCTAAACGTTGATTCCACCGTTCACCTTGCTTAGCCGTGTAGCTACGATTCATTCTTTTACGAATGCCCTCGCGCTCAGCTTCAATACTATCGCAGCGACTTTTTGAATATTGCTCATCAGCAACCGTGTTGAAACTCGCAAGCAAAGTAGCGAGAAATAAAATCCATTTATTCATAACATTACATCTGTGTAATTTGGTAGGCCACATTGTACCAAATTTAGGGCGAGGAAAAAGTAACCTTTTAACTATTTATTTAGTTATGTCGCGTTGGCGACGGCAACCAAAGAAAAGTAAACGCCGACTTCTCTTTGGAATCTCTCGGCGCCCCGAGGTTCACACTGTCCCCTCAATTTGAATAAATTAAATGAACGTAAACAGCGTAGATAGGCCATCCATGGCCAAGCTACGCTTTTTACAGCATCCATGCTGTTAATTACTCATAATTAATTCAATTTCGGGTGCGAACACGGGGAAAATCAACATCCTCTTAAGGCTAAATTTGTCGATGTACAAAGAGTTAGGTATATTAATTTTAACTTAGCTGAGAAATTAAAATGACAGAGCAAAATCCAAAAGGTGTTTGGCTTAGCAGCAAAGAAGCGATGAAGCATCTTAAAATAAGCGCTTGTGAATTAATGCACCGCCGTGAGCGAGGTTTGCTTAAGTTTGAAAAACGCGGTCGCGCTTATTTTTATTATTTTGAATAAATAACCACTATGGACTTTCCAGAATACAAGCAATTAATTAAAAGCCTAAAGCATGGGAAGTCTTTACCTACCGCTATTTATCTACATAAATCTTGTATCGCAGAATGCTTGCCCGAAGCGCTATCAGCATTAATAAACACAACAATAAAAACGTTAGAGGTAGATGCTGATTGGAATCTAATAAAGTTCTATAAACGTGATTTTAAATTTACCCTGCTCGAGTACCCAAGTTTTGATCAATGTTCATACCCAGAGCTTCTAAAAAGCCACACAATAGATATTTACGAAAACACTGTAAAAACGACAGATTACAGTGGCTCTGCCAACCCACCAATATTACATCGTAAAGAAACGTTCGTTTTACCTAACTACCCTAATTACAAGCTCTTTGAAGAATTAACGAAAGAAGGTGAGCAAATAGGCCTTTATCAAAACACCAAAAGTATTGGCTTCAAAAAGCAATGGCAAAACTTAATAAAACGCAAAGGCTACAAGTTAGATGAAAATGGCAGACTTCATCAAGTAGCCAAAATAGTTGAATCAAAAAACCCCGAACAACCACAACAAATACAGCGACACCTAACAGCTATAAACAGAGACAGATTATCAGCACCATTCCAAAAGCTTGCAAAGTATGGCTACTTAAATGGTGACTATTCAAT
Organism: Pseudoalteromonas sp. BZK2; assembly: GCF_014349195.1. NCBI lineage: Bacteria > Pseudomonadati > Pseudomonadota > Gammaproteobacteria > Alteromonadales > Pseudoalteromonadaceae > Pseudoalteromonas > Pseudoalteromonas sp. BZK2. Next base: position 3,748 of record NZ_JACSOG010000005.1, read on the forward strand.
ACTCGATTACGGTTGTGGGTTAGGTGACGATGCGACTGAGCTTGAAGCTCATGGACTAAACATTAATGCCTGGGATCCTGTTCATCGCCCTAATGCAGCTAAAACACCATGCGATATTGTTAATCTTGGCTTTGTACTTAATGTTATTGAAGATCAAACAGAGCGCCGAGACACGCTAAAAGCCGCATACCAATATACAAATAAGTTGTTACTTGTTTCTGTCATGCTGGCTAACGAAGCCAAGCAAGAGCATTTTAAGCCATATAAAGATGGTGTGGTAACTAGCCGTAATACGTTTCAAAAATACTTTAGCCAAGCGCAAATACGCTGCTATATAGAGCAAGTTCTAAAAGTAAAAACAACTCCATTTGGGCAAGGTATCATTGCTGTATTTAAATCTGCAGAACTTGAAGAAGCACACCATCTTGAACTGCAATTTAAAAATTATAACTGGCAGCACATTACACAACGCCCAACACCTAAAGTTGTAAATAAAGCTGAGCAAAAATCGTTATTTGAAAAGCATCAAGACTTATTAGCTGACTTTTGGCAATACTGCTTACACTTAGGCAGAATGCCTGCAAATGATGAATTTGAACAAAGCCCAGCAATTAGGCAAATATTTAGCAGCCATAATAAGGCGTTTAAGTTTTTACAAGGCTACTACGACCAAGCCGAATTTAACCAAGCAAAAACCAAAAGGCATGACGATTTACTCGTTTATTTTGCCCTTAGTCTGTTTGGAAAACGTAAAGCTAAAAGCCATATGCCAGCAAAGCTTACCCGAGATATAAAAATACACTTCGAAAGCTATAATCATGCACTCGAAGAAGCTAAGTCATTGTTATTTTCAATTTCTGAGCCTGCCAATATTGGTAATGCATGTTATCAAGCATATGAAAATATAAAACTTGGCGAACTGCACGACAATCACTCTTATATTTTGCCTACCCGCTTTTTAAACCAACTCCCTGCTATTTTACGTGTTTACATTGGCTCTGCAGCGCAACTTTATGGCGACATAGACGAAATAGATTTAGTAAAAATACATATGCGGTCAGGCAAAGTGACCTTTTTAAAATACGATGACTTTAGTAAAAAGCTGCCACTGCTTATTGAGCGAGTAAAAGTAAAATTACTCGAACAAGATATAGACTACTTTTTTTATGGTGATGATTACCCAAATCAACCCTTGTACAACAAGATTGATTATTTAGAAAAAGGCAGTAGTGAATACAAAAGCCAGCAAAACTTCGATAAAAAACTAGCAGCCATGCTCAAAGGAGTCGAAAAATCAGAGTGGCCAAACTGGCCAATACTGCAAAAGGTGTTTGAGTATTGGAAGATAGAATTAAAAGGAGATCGCTTTATAAAACTAAAACATTAAAATCCTATCAAAGTTTATTTAATTTGCTAAAATAACCTTTTTGAAAGCAAGTTTTATGTAGAAATATTACGTAAGGTACGTAATAATATTACGTAAACCTGCATAATGGACTTGCACCAATGAGTAATTTAGATTCAAACTATTGTTACAGCTTCCCTGCTGTAAGAGGCCAGCAAGCTGGCAAACCTTTTTACATTGCTACCTGCCCGCTTCGACTTATCCCGAAAATATTCGTTTATGATGAAGAAGAAGTCCCTGTCGAATTAAGAGCGCAGCGTACTTTAAATAAAAACCGTATTCCTGAAATGGCGCGTTACTTGGTTGACTCTCCAAATGATTATGTTTTTTCAGCAATCACTGCATCTGTTGGCTCAGAAGTTGACTTTATTAGCACGGGTGATGGTATTAACTTAGGAACTTTAAAAGTACCTATGGATGCCCAAATACTTATAAACGATGGCCAACATAGACGTGCCGCCATTGAAGAAGCAATTAAAGAAAGACCAGAGCTTTGCCAAGACAACATCGCTGTACTTTTCTTTGTTGACGAAGGCCTACAACGCAGTCAGCAAATGTTTGCCGATTTAAATAAGTATGCCGTAAGGCCAAGTGCATCCCTGGCGACCTTGTACGATCACAGAGATCAAGCCGCAGAGCTGGCTCGTTACCTTGCTTTAGAATGTGAACCATTTCTGGGCTTTACAGAGTTTGAACGCTCTGCAATTGCAGCAAAAAGCAGCAAGCTTTTTACCTTGAGCGGTATTAAACAAGCTAATAAAGCCTTGTTTGGTAAAGGCCTTAAAGAGGGATACACCGATGAAGAGAGAAAAGTAGCGGTCTCATTTTGGCGCAATCTAAACCAATATATGCCTGAGTGGCAGCAAGTAAGAGACAAACAGCTTTCAGCCACAGAGTTTCGACAAGAGTACATTAGTGCTCATGGTATAGGGCTTCAAGCTCTGGCAATAGTAGGCAACGAACTACTAAAACTCAGTGAGCCTGAGCAGAGTAAATGTTACACTCAGCTACATAAAATTGATTGGCGAAAAGCAAACCCAGCTTGGAAAAACCGTGCAATGAACCATGGTCGACTCTCTAAAGCCGTTTCAAATATATTTTTAACAGCCATAGAAATAAAAAAACAAATTGGCTTAAAGCCCTCTGTTGAAGAGCTAGCTAAAGAAAAAGAATTGTTAAATACATGACATTATTAAATCAGTACGATCTAGACGACTATATCGAGTTTATAGAAAACGAGTCATTTGCAGGTGGAAAGCTTCATGAATTTGTAGCTAATACGCAGCGAGTGTATATGGCCGACAAACGCCCTTGGGTTATAGGCTACAGCGGTGGTAAAGATTCATCAGCAGTGATGACACTCGTTTATTTTGCGTTATTAGGATTAAAGCCCGAAGATCGCCACAAGCCTGTATTTGTTGTTGCATCAGACACCCTAGTCGAAACGCCTATGGTTGTTGATCACGTCGATAAATCTCTAAAGCTTATTGAAGAAGGCGCAAGACGCGAAGGTTTACCAATTACTTCGCATAAGGTTGTGCCTAAATCTAACAATACTTTTTGGGCAAACTTACTAGGCAAGGGTTACCCAGCACCAACGCGTAACTTCCGCTGGTGTACTGAGCGAATGAAAATTGATCCGGTAAGTACATTTATAAAAGAGCGTGTTAGTGAATATGACGAAGTAATCGTTGTACTTGGCTCTCGCTCTCAAGAAAGTGCCTCTCGTGCCCAAGTTATTAAAAAGCACAAAATTGATGGCTCTGATCTTGCTGTACACACTACATTAAATAATGCATTTATTTACACTCCAATCGATACATGGAGCGTAGATGACGTATGGAAGATATTACGTCTTTGCCATTTAAAAACGGAAGAAACACCATACGGCACAAAAAATAAATGGCTAGATAAGTATGACCTTGAATGGGAAAACCCATGGGGTGGTAAAAACCTAGTTTTATGGAATCTATATAAAGACTCATCTGGCCAAGGTGAATGCCCTCTCGTTATTGATGAAACAACACCATCGTGCGGTAACTCGCGCTTTGGATGCTGGACTTGTACTGTTGTCACCAAAGACCGTGCAATGGAAAGCTTAATTCAAAATGGTGAGCAATGGATGCTACCACTGTTAAAGTATCGCAACATGCTTTCACGCAGTACTTCACCAAAGCTTAAAAAGAAATATCGCAACCATATACGCCGTGATGGTCGTCTTGCATTTAAAACATTAAAAGAAGACAAAGAGCGCGTACTTACCGACGATTACACAACGGGCCCTTACTTATTAAAATACCGTAAACATGCCATGCGTTTACTGCTTAATATTCAAAAGCAGTTTAATGAGCAAGGTAGAGATGTAGAGCTAATTACTGTCGATGAGTTGCACGCTGTACGTCACGAGTGGCTTAACGATCCTAACGAGCCTGATTGGGACGATTCATTACCTGCTATTGTATTTGATATTTTAGGTATTAAGTTAGACTGGACGATTGATGACTCAAACCAATTTAGCTTTACCGAAAGCCAGTTATTACATGACATTGCACCTAAATATGGCGTGTCACCGCAAATGGTTAAAAAGTTAATTGATGTTGAAAAACAAATGAGTGGGCTTGCTCGCCGTACCGGTATATTTAATCGAATTGGTCGCCTAATTCAGCAAGACTGGGAAAGCGCAGAGACTATTATTGCCTCTAATTTAGATATCAGACAAAAGCAAATGCGCCAAAGTAATGAAGTAAAAACGCTTGAAGACGAGTTAAAGCAAATAAACGCAATGTTAAAAGCTGAGGGCATAGAATGATTTTTAAAACACTCACGCTTAATAACTTTCGAGTTTTTAATGGCGAAACCAATATCGACTTAACACCTCGCAAAGAAGGTGTTTTTGAACGCCCTATTATATTATTTGGTGGTTTAAACGGTGCAGGTAAAACATCAATTCTAACTGCAATTCGTTTAGCCTTACTTGGTAAACGTGCACTTGGCGCAGTGATCACTAAAAAAGACTACCTTGCTTATCTAAATGAACAGACAAATAACACAGCTTTAAAAAGTGATGAAAGCGCACAAGCACGAGTTTCATTAAGCTTTACACACACTCATCAGGGCGAACACAAGCTTTATGAAGTCACACGCCAATGGCAAGCTGAGCATGATGAAACATTAACACTTACGATTAATGGAGTGCTAGACACTTCTCTTAATAGCGAACAGGTGCAAGCTTTTTTACATGAATTAGTGCCGCCGGGTATTGGGGATTTATTCTTTTTTGATGGTGAAAAAATTGCAGAGCTTGCCGAAGACGACACAGGCTCATACTTAAAAGAAGCAGTACAAAAGCTGCTTGGTATCGACATAATTAATCGCCTTGATTCTGACTTAGGTATTTACCTTAAAGGTTTGGGTGCAGAAGCAGCAGACAAAGAAACCATTAAAAAGATTAATACTGCCGAGGCCGAAAAAAAGGCGATATCAGTACAGGTTAATGAAGCCCAACAAAATGCTGACCATATAGGAATTAAGCTTACTGAGCTTAAAACTAAAATAGCCTCTAAAGAGCAAAGCATTCAAGCACGTGGCGGCGCTTGGGCAAAAACCAAAGATCAAGAAGAAGCCAAAGTATCAGAGCTTATTGAACTTGAAAAAGAGCTTACAGCTAAAATTCGCCAAGAATTAAGTGGCTCATTACCAATGGCTTTAGCACCAACGGCAATGCAAAGCTTAATTGAGCAGCTAACAAAAGATCAAAAAATCAAACAAGCAAAAGCATTTGGCAATGAGCTGACCCAAGCTTTACCTGACTTAGAAGCTAAATTAGCAACGCAATTTAGCACTCAAAGTAACGATATTATGGCAACGGTAAACAGCTATTTTGGCCAATTAGTTGCGCAAAGTAGTATGGAATCGCCAGAGCTAGATATTTCTGATTCTGAGTTTGCGCTTATTCAAGCACAAGTTACTGATGCTCAAAAATCACAGACATTACTAAAAGAGCTAACACAAGCCCTTGAAGCTGTTCAAAACAAGCTAAGTACCTTATCAATAAATATTGAACGTGCACCAGATGCAGAAGAGCTTAAAGACCTTTACGAATCGTTACGAGCTCTTGAAAAACAGCGCGATGCAATTAGCAAAGAGTACATTAGCGAATTACTTAAAGCGAAAGAACTCAAAACGAAAGAGCTCGAGTTAGCAAAACGTTTAGAAAAGTTCTACGCAAAACTTAAAAATAAACACTCATCAGACAAAGCTGTAGAGCGAGTAGAGCAAAGCCAAAACGTACTCCACGAATTTAAAGAAGCGCTAACTTCACAGCGTGTTAGCCAGCTTGAAGAGCTGTTTGTAAAGGCATATCGCAAACTTGCTCGTAAAGAAGATTTAAAGCTATCAGCTAAAATTGACCCTAACAGTTTTGATGTAAACCTTGTTGATGCTGAAGGCTCAGTGATTAACCGCAAATCAATGTCTGCTGGTGAAAAACAAATTTTTGCTTTTGCTATTTTAGAGGCGCTAGGTAAGCTTTCTGGGAAAGTACTACCTGTGGTGGTAGACACACCTCTTGGCCGCTTAGACTCTAAACACCGCGATAAGCTCATTAAACACTACTTCCCTGAAGCCAGCGAGCAAGTAATTTTACTATCAACAGACACCGAGGTAGATGAAAGCTTTTACCAAGCTATTGAGCATAAAGTGTCTCACGCGTTCGAAATTGAATTTAATCAGCAAACAAGTAGCTCCACTCTTCGAGAGGGTTACTTTTGGGCTGAGCTTGCACAGGAGGCAGTATAATGCTCCCACAAACAATGTGGCTAAATAAAGCCGTTGAAGAGCAACTACAAACACTAAAAGGCAAAACGGGGGTTACACCAAACGTTGCTGCCCGTATTGCTTTTTTTCGCTCGGTTGAAAAGGGCTTTGTATTTGATAGAAACGCTGATTATAAGCTCTCTGGCAGCCTTAAGCTTGATAAACATACTTGGCTGGGTAAAACCCAAATGGTCACTGAACTAATGCTAAAACAGCGCTACCCAGAGTATTCTGATAAAGAGCTACATATAGCTTGGGCAGCGCATGTTGAGGATGGGGTATCTGCTATTAGAAACCAAAAAAGCATTTCTAATTTTTTGGGCTGTCTTTAGTTACATAGGTGCGCTATTTTAAGGCTCGTTCAAGAGCCTTAAAAAATTTGTTAACAGCTTTAATTAAAAACTAAATATTACTTTAGCAGCACTCAATAAATCTTCTGTTCTATTTGAGAGACTTTCTCGATTCCAAACAGGATAATTTTCAAAAGCTTTATTTAATAACACCTTACTATCATTGACCAAAAACTTATATTTCTCTTCATAAGATATATTCCCAAGAGATGAGTTCAACTGGGGGTCTAGTAAAGTGATATTACCTATTTTATTTAAATCCTGTTCCATTTCAATATTTGCAGTTTTAGCATTTTGCGGGTAAATGTGTTCAAGGGTTATTGAGGAGAACTCATATACTGCAGAATAATCAATATTTTTCTCTCTACCGGTAGCCCCTTCTTTCATTCCATTTTGAAACCACCTCCAGCTGTCTTCAATACCAAGTAAAAGGTACCTTAAACTTCTATTGTCTCCCTTTTTAGGGTCAATATATTCTAGATCTTTCAATCGAGAAATAAACTGCTCATCACTTGCATCTTTTATAAGTAATTCTCGTAAATCTTTTTTGAAGTTTTGTACTGTAAAACTGTCATCATTTAAATTCCTACAAGCTTTCAAATAACGAGTTGTAGCTAAATCAATTTTGTTTCTACAGATATGTTTGTATCTAAAAAAGAAAATTTCTAATACTCTAACGACTTCATAAAATTGTGATTCTTTAAGTTGAGTTGCAGCTGCTAACAAGGGTATAGGGTGCGTGTGCTTTAGATTTTTGACTAAAACATTAATACGGTTGCGTTGCCATGCTGTTAATGTACTTTCACTATAAGGCCACTCTCCATTAGTAATCTTATGAATCTTATTAAGCTCTTTATAAATAAGGTTCATTTTTTCAAAAACCTTTTCCGGCTTCACATTTGTATGACCAATAACTTTTTCCATGAATTGATCATAAAAAGCTGAACTTTTGACTTTATCCCCAGTTAGGCCTGAATAATAATAACCTAAGAGCTTTTCCAACTGAGAGCCATATTCTTTATCTAAATCATCCCAAATTCTTTCCACATGATTAAAGATATGTTCAGAGTTTTTATCGTCGGCCATCCCAAGGGTTTTAGCTCTCAGTAGGTCTGTATGATTTAAACTTTCGCCTCTATCATTTATAACTTGAAACAATTTGTAAGCGTCAGCAACTTTACTTGTAATCATATGTATTACATTACAGCTTTCGTTGATCACTTTTTCAAGGGCATCAAGCTGGTCTAGCTGTTTATCAATTGTTGACTCAGATGTTAAGCTCTCTAAAAAGTTGTCTAATTCAATCTCAGCACTCTTTAATCTAATATGTGAATCTCTCTCAGGCTCCATGGGTGTACCTGAGATAAGACTGAAGAAAAATTCATCATCACGTCTAGATAGCTCAAGCCTTCTCACATACTCCGTCTTTTTATTTACAGATTTTTTATAGTTTATGTAGCGTTCTGTTAACTCTGTAATCTTTTCTGTTATATATTCAGAAAACTCATTTGGTTTTTCATTTAAATTATAATATTTTTTTATTAAACAACTTGCTAGCAACATAAATGTTGTAAGCCTTTGTTGACCGTCAACTAACTGATTTACTCTTTCGTGACCACCTATACATTCTTCTTGAGCACAAACTAACGATCCAAAAAAGTGTTCTGAACTACTTTTATCATTTATTATGTTTTTTATATCATCAATAAAGTCATCTAATTGATTGTTTTTCCATGCATAGCCTCGTTGGTATTTAGGTACTCTAAAAACATTAGCGTCTCTAAATAACGCACCAATTGATTTATAATCAGGTTCTACCTTCAATGTAATTTCCTTCTATTTATTGTAAAGACATGAAATAGCACATAAGGGAGCAACAGCATCAAGCAACCCCCTTTTATAAGTTGCCTCAACTAGGGTGCGCACATTATCACCAAACCTTTCCGTTACTCGATTAACACCACGCTTATGTAGTTCTTTTCCTAATGGACCTAATTGTTTATAAGTGGTCATATAGTCAATTACTTCTTGCTTGTGAGCAGGTGTCGTGTCATACCACTCGCGTAACGTAACAACCTCGGCATCACGTTTAGCTCTTTCAACCATTTGAATATATGCAACAACTTCAGGCGACTTGCGGCTCAATTCTTTTTTCTCTATGACTACTGAATCATTCATCTTTAAGTAACTCCCAAAACGCCTTATCTTTAATACGTTTAATTTGTTTTTCACCATCGATATAAAGGCTGGTATGTTTTTCAAGCTCACGGATGTTTTTCATCAGGATTTCTTGCTCTGACTTATCATCTTTGTTGAATATACCTTTAATATCTTGGGTTTTTATTTGCGCTACGCGATGCACTATCCAGCTTAAAATGTAAGCAGAATAGTCGTTTTCGCCGGTTTTGAAATGCGTAATATCTTGGGTTGATAAGATGACACCGACACCGTATTCGCGGCCTTCTTTTAGTATTTTGCGGAGGCTTGGAAAGTTTTGCGACATAAAGTTGTCTGCTTCATCCACCAGCACAAGTTTAGTCACTTGCCTAAAGTCACCTTGTACTTCGGGCTTTCCTTGTTTTTGCATTTGTGAATAAAACAAATCAAGCGTAAGTGCTACCACTAAGTTTTGCACTTCGCTTGGATAACCCGCCAGCTCTACAACCGTAATGCCATCTACTAGGTCGTAAAGCGACATACACTTGGAAGTATCATCTTCAAATACTTCAAGCTCACAAACACTTTCTAGTGCAGCATAAAGCGAATCTTCAGCGGGCTCGCTATCTAAAAATAGCGCCCAAAGGTCTGCCATTGTTGGTGCAGCTTTGTGCCATGTTGATTTGTCAGATTTATGAATCCCCGCAAGATCGTAAGCTTCACCAATTATGCGGCGCAACTTTAATTGTTGCCTTTGGCCCAAGTTAAATGCTTTACCCATCGTCTCTGAGAAGCCACGAGCAGTATGCACTGGCAACATTGGTGTATCGCCAAACAAACTAAGAGGGTTGTACGGGAGCTTATGCAAATTAAACTTCTTGCCATTCGTAGCATTTAAAAATTTATCGTCCACATAATCTGACTTGTAATCAAAAATCAAAATGCCAATTGGTTGACCCTCTACATTTTGATGTTGATTTCGATAAAGCTGAGTTACTACAGATTTAGTACATTGGGTTTTACCTGTTCCCATTGTGCCTATAATACCTGAGTTGGTATTCATAAACTTGGCGGTATTTGTGGGCTCCCAATAAACAGGCTCGTTACTCGGTATAACGTGACCTACCAATACTTTTAATGACTCTTTATCTTTTCGCTCAGCCACTACAATCGGCCCATCAGCTTCAGCAACTTTAGGATATACAACTGGAGTTTCAGTATTGACTACAGGTGCATCACCACTCGTTTCGGGGTTGTCACTTGCAGACTTAATACTAATGCTCTCATCAGCTTGAGTAATGCCATTCAATATATATTGTTCAGGTATATAGCAAAGCTCACTGCTTTGAATGTTGCTTAGCAAGCTTTGCAATGGTGTGCTGATAAAGCGATTTAAATTTGCGCTCGGTATTTTTATTTGCAGAATGTCGTCTTGTAGGTCGAATTCTTCTTTCGCAAATGAGGCATTTTCAAAAAATGCCATCATGAAACCTTGCGGGTAATCAGCTAAATCAGCAACCTTGTAGTCACCTTGTAACCACCATTCTCGTTGTGATTTAAGAGCATCAAAGTAATCTGGTTGATAAACTTTATATAATTCAAACTTATCAACTTGCATTAAAATTTGTCTTACGAATAGGCCGCGATATAAATGCCCTGCTAAGTCGTCACGGCCAAATAGGTTTTCAACTAAATAGCGCTTTAACTCTTTAGCTTGTTTAACACCTTTTTCATGAGTACGTTGCTGGCCAATTTTTACTTCAAGCGGTTGCAAATGCATGTTTTGATCTTTGAAACCAACGAACAATACATCGTCTGAAATAGCGCCGCTTTTAAAACCTTGAGCAAAGCGCGAAAACTCACTTTCACTCATTTTTAAACCAACATTACCTGCTACGCGTAACATTTCGGCCACGCTCATTGGTACCCAGGTAATATCGCTTTGGTGTAATAGGCAGTTAATGTACTTATAAGCACCAATGATACTTTTTTTCTCTTTTCGCTCGTTATCATTGCAAGTGATCATTTTAAGCAACCACTCACCATTAAAGGCATTAAACTCATCAATTAAGCCTTTAACACCTTGCGAAAGTACTTGGTCGTATAAATCGCGGCGCTTTGTTACGGTGATTGCATCGTAATTAGCTGAATTCGAAAAGTTATCTGAATAATGTATTAGTACGGCATCTTTTTGCGATTTAAAAAAGTCGAGCGTTACTTTTGGATCAATAATTACTGTCCAAACAGAGCTCTCATAAACATCTTCTAGTAACTCGGTAAGCTTGCCTGCCACTTTTAATGCTAAGCCATTATTGGTTTCATACTTTTGCCCGCACCAAGCTGCTTTGGCTAGATTATTAAATTGACTACTTAATTTGAGGCTTGGGTTATTATCTAACGCTAAATTCTGCAAACCGTATGTTGTAAGGTAAGTGTTTTGCTCGTTATAGGCGGTTTCACCTGCTAATAAACCATGGCATGCAACCCCCGACTTTTCGGTTAACACATCAACAGGCGTTGGCTCAACACTTGTGTCGTTACGAACAAAACTAATGTGCGCATAAGCAAAGTCAAGTTCACTTTCTAGTTTGAACTTGCTGTAAGTTATACGGTTTTTAAGCATATCTGCTATAGCATCAGCTTTGTCTTTTTCACCGCTCAGCTCTGCAAGTTGCTTTAACTCATCGTAACTTGGCGCATCGGCAAACTCATCAAAGAAAGTACGCTGTAGTGATTTATCGTATAAATTTACATGGATCCGATTTGCATCGTCTGGTGTTTGTTTTTTTAGATAATCAACTAACCCTAGAAACAATGCTTTGTTATCGGCATTATTAATTGAGTTGATATGCAGAGTTTCTTTTTTGCCTTTACTAAATAGCACATCAAATGCTTTAGCAAACTCGCTTGCTTTTTGTCTTACCAGTGGGCGTACATAACCTAAACTAACGTCTTTATTTGCAACTAGATTACACCACATGCGATTGTCAGGCAGAGCTTGGTTGTATGCAAAACCATCTTTTGCGTGCCAAACAAAAGGTAATAGTCCTTCCGCATTTAAGCGTTTTAATGTGGCTTTTGGTAATGTATTAAAGCTTTTGTCGTTTTCATCACTCGCTTTAGTTACTAATTGAGTAAAATAAGCTAAGCATAGTGGGTGATATGGCGTTATAAACTCTTGCTCTTCAAACTCTGCGATACCAATATTTACTAGCATGCTAGACTCAGGCGAGAGTAATGCTTTGGTTTCTATTTTTTCTATTTCGCTTAAATAGCACTCAACCACATTTTGCGCCAAGCTTGTAAACTGTTGCCCCCAAGAGCATGTACTTATTAGCGCTTTACGTGCATCTAGATAATCATATAGTTCGCTGTAAGCGTTATATAGTGATGGGTGAGTATTTTCGATATCGCTTAGCATTAATTGAGGTCGCTGCCCCACTCTAGTTGCTAGAGCCCTATTATCTTGTAGTTCTGCTTCCCATTTTAATAGCGTTTTACGCAAACCTTTAGGTGTTAGGTCTTTACCATCTAGTACCACTTTCTCTTTTGCACGATTATAAAGACCGTTAAAATCATCGTTGTATAGTCGGTTAAATAAATTGGTATCTAAAACTAATGGCAATGATAGGCTGTCTGATGACACTGCGCCATCGACCTCAAAATTCAAAATACTCTCGCCACTTTGGACGGCAAAGGTAAGTGTATCGGTTTCATTTGCGAACTCAGCAAAGTCAACTACTTGAGTTTGTTGAACCAAAAACGTTTGATTAGACTGAGTTACCTTAGCAGTACTACCCTGCTCTGAAACTTTAAGCATTCCCGCATTAGTTTGCAGTGTAATGAGTTGTTTTCGAGGTACAAGTAAAAAGCTATCAGCTAAGTCCTCAAGGAAAAATGCCCCTTTTGGTAACACTAGGATCCGGTATTTAAATCTCTCTTGCGGCTTTTCTCGTTTAAAGTCAACGCTAAAGTGAAGAGGCTGCCCTGAGAAAGAGCCTATAACTTCGACGACACTATGCTTTGCTGAGCGGTTATTTACATCTAGTGTAATTGACTCTTTTGTGTGTTGCAGTTTTAATTCATTTTTTAAAATCTTGCCGCCAGTAAAGTAAGACTCTAATTTAAACTCAGACTCACCCTCTGGTATTTCAATAATTAGATGCCTTTCTTTTTTATTTTCACGAGCAATAAAAGTAAGGTTTTGCGCAATTTCTTTTTCAAATGAAAGTAGGTTTTCTTTGTTATCTCTACGCTCTTTTAAAATTGCGCCAAAATCTAGATCCTGCCAGTTTTTATTATCACCAAAGTGCTCTGATACAAACTTTTCACCAAGGTCTAGATCACCCAGTTTCTCTACTAGCTCTTGTGGGTATTTTTCAACGATTTCACTAATATTTTCAAATAGCTGATGATTTTGTGATAATCGCTTATCTATTTGTGCCGTATCATCCCAACCAATTATTGTGTTGTCGTTAAATAGACCTAGCTCACGAAATTGAATAACGCCATCTTCAAGTGCTTCAAAGAGCTCGCTGAAGCCGAACATGGTTGCGCCATCTTCAATTATTAGTTTAAAGCGATGTTCAAGAAGGCATTGAGAAATTTGATCCGTACCGCTAATTGATGTGATCAATTCACTCAATGAATGCTTTATTGTAGAAGGGTGCCAAACCTCGCCAACATTACCTAAGTCTCTTGCAGAGTTAATTAATGTATCTAAGTACGAGTTGTGTACTACAAGTAAAATGCAATCACCCAACTCTCCATCTTGGCTGGATATTAAATCGCGTAGGTGCGAAATATAGTTTTCACTTAGGCCATTTTCAGATTCACTGTGTACAACTGGGATGAGTTTTTTATCAGCTAGAGATAGAGCTTTAAATTGCTGGTTTATATCTGCAGTTACTATTTCTACAGCCGTGTCTGCCTTTCTTAATAAAGCTTCATATAAGTTTTGGCTATTTGAGCTATCCGGAGAGCGAAATTGAAAACGACTTTCGCCTTCAAAGCCCTTAGCTGCCCACTTACAAAAGTGCTCGACTAAAAAGTCTTCATATAGTTTTTTTGACATATACTGCATCCCCGCTGTCACTCATTCGCTCAACATTACCCATGCGCTCAAATAGGTCTATTAAACATTCTTCACTACTTTTATCAAAAAATACGCCACGGTTTTGAAACTCAACTAGCAGCTCATGAAGTCTTAGCTTTTCTCTTGAGCCAATTGAGATATTGGTAAGTAATAAAAGGTAGTCCTGATTTAAAACAAGGTATGAACCAGCCCGTCCACGACTTTGTTCAAAAGGCTTGATTAAGGTTTCACGCGTTGCTTTTACAAAGTTACTAAAGGCTGTTTCACGTGTAGCCCCTTTCTTAAATTGCTCTGTAAATAACTTTATTAGGCTTGTTATGGCTTGATCTATATTTTCTGCCGGTAGTAGCTCACTAGTTAACTTACGGTCTTCATGAAAATCAGCCGCATAGTTGTTAAGCGCATCAATATCATTACTTGTTAATTCACCAACAAGTTCCCACAGCGGCACAATTGTTGATTTAGCGTCTTGCAAGCTCTCATTTAAAGCAAGATAAGGAAATAAAGCATAACTAGATTCAACAACTTGTTTGTGCCCATGAAGTTGCAGCTTTGTACGCTCTTTACTTGCTTTTTCGCTATCAAGAATGAAATAACATGGCTTTACTTCTGGTTGGCTCGACCAACCTCGTACATTGAGTGCAAGTTGTGCTGTGTATAAAAAGCCATACAGCTTTAAAAACGACTTAATATTCTGTAAAAAATGCTCAGGGTAACCTACTAAAAACGATAAGTCTTTTTGAAAAAACTCACTAAGTTCAGGTAAGTATGGCTTGTTAAATTTCTTTAGTTTTTGACTTTTTTTAGTAACCAGAGGCGAATCAAATACAGTTTTGATTTCTCTTTCTAAAAAGTTTAAGTGTGACTCTGGCGGCTGAGTTAGTTGTAAATCACCCAACAGGCCAACTAAAAAAGCTGTTAAACGCTCATCACCCGCATTGCTACTTTCTGGGTTTAATACTTTCATAGCTTGCATTTCTGGCGAAATATTAAGCACCTGCTCGTTGTCGAAGTACATTTTCTCAATAACATGCCAAAAAGGCTCACCATCAAGTTTGTTTGTAATTTGAGTTTTACAAAGCAACTTAAAGTCATCTAGCGTATTAATCGTTTTCTCTAGCTCTATGTTATGTAATGACTTAATAAAAAAGCCAACAACGGTTTCCCATTCATACTTATTATTTGCACTGTTGGCTGAAACAGGAAAATAGCTAGCTGCACTGTTATTTTTAGGTTTTAATTGTTCAACTAATGGCATTGCTTATCCCTCACTTACCATTATTTCTTCGTCATCTAACTCTAAGAGGTACTTTTGCCCATCGCCGGTAATGACCAGCTCATTTGACGATTTAGCTTCTTGAATAATTTCACTGGCTAATTCATCTAATAGAATAACTGAGTTTTTGTCGTGCTTATTTGGGCGATAGCCATTATTAATATTCATTAACAACGCTAATAAGTTGATGTTTATTGGCAAGGTAAATTTTGTGTTTTTCAACTTGAGTCGCGCATTAAAAAAAGCACTACTCGTTGTTGTATTCAACTTAACTTCAGCTAAGTCCATTGATAAATCAGCAGGTGCAGCCACTTGGTACTCGCCAAAATCAGACAGTAAGAAGTACTTCTTACCTAGCTTAGGTGCGTTTCTATTTATGTAAGTTCTGATTGCTGCAATTAATATTTCGCGATAAAAAGCTTTTATTTCACTTTTTTGCTCTGGTGTATCTTTGAAATCTTTATGGAGCTGATAAATTTCAATGTATTTATCAATCAAAGTAGCACTGAAATCAGGTTTGAATTGTTTGTGAAAGTTGTTTGCAAAATCTTCATATTTAAGAATATAAAACAGTCTTAAATATTGCGCCCCTGTATTTAAACTACTGATTCCAAATGCTAGAAGAGCATCTTTAAATGCGTGGAATTCTTCATCTGGCAAGTTTAAGTCATAGGCAAGAATAAAACGGTCGATTTCTTTTGTTCTTAAGTTTGCAGGATCAAAATCTTCAATCTTATTTGCAAGCTCATTATCACCACCTGCAAATAAATTATCAAACAAGTAGCCGTCTGAAACTAAAAGTTCATGAATAAAATCGAGTAACGCCCGCGCTGTTAAGAATTGATCACGCATTAATCTCGCTTTAAATAGTAAATCAACAATTACTCGTTGTACTGATGGGATACTCAGAAGCTCAAAGTTTGTGATAATACGTTGTGAGCCAAAATCATTTAGTTGTTTTTCTTTTTCGACTAATTGCCTGATTATATTGTCATTTGGCTGGGTGATTCGATCTAGTAACTTTTGCGCAAATTCTGAATCGTAGCCATGCTCGTGGATTGCAAACTTAGGATAATCTTCAAAGTTAATAAAGATAATATCTTCTACTGTTGATTTACGTTCTGTTAAATAACGAGCTATAACAGCTTTAATGTTTTGATCTTTACCTTCCTCAGCATAATTCCCCATCATGCCAGCATTGATGCCTACAACAAGAGGTGTTGATCCTTGATTGAATTTTTCAAAGACTTTGTCGAGCGTTTCAATAGCTGTACCTTGAGGATCAAAGCTATGAGTTGCATCTAAGTGAAAGTTAATTCGTTGGCCGTATTGTTGTTTAGCTTTGGTTAATAATTCTGATTTACCATCACCACTGCTGCCACATAAAAAAAGAATTTTTTTATCATTTGCACCAAAGCTCGAAATAGCTTTATTTACTGCTATCTCAATTGGCATTTGGATGTACAGGTATGACTTGATTTCATCAAGTAGAGACTGTCGCTGAGCGTTTCTTTCTGTAGAAACAGCGTAAGGTGAAGACTTTGATAAAACGCTGAGTGCTTCTTTTAAGCGCATAAACTAAATCCTGTTACTGCGGCTTAAAATGAATAAACCGCTCCATGGTTATTTCTTGATACTAAATGACGAGCCGTTAAGCCAGCATTAAGTTTAGGAACAATCTAGCATGAATAACCATGAAAAATATAGGTTTTTTCGATGAATGAAATAATAACCCTAATTTATTGAAGAGGATTTTAGTGCAGAAATGCATTCTAAGGGGGTACAATCAATCTTCAAGTTTTGTTTTATCAGACTAAAGAACTATCAAAAACTTGAACAATTTTTAAAAATAACCACGTGTTATTGAGCTTTTAAGGATATCAAGCTCTATGCAAATACCTAATATTGAATTTCATCTCCCGATCAGGCGGTTACTGGAAGCAGTAGCCACTTCAAACGTGGAGATAAAATATGAAAAAATCGCGCTCATTAAGGTGTCATCATTACGCTAGATTAAAAAATAAAGTTGTAAACCACACTTACTTTGGTCACAGTAGAAATGATTGGCGTTGTGCACTTGAAAGCAAAATTGGTTTTTATGCTAACACTGCAAAGTGCATTTCTTCGGCACTTAGTTCAAACCCAAGAAACAATAAATGGAATTCAAAAAAGCATCAATTAACGCTGCAAGAGCGCAGAAGTGAACTTGATGCAAAAGAGTTTAGTTACTAAAGCTAAAAGGTCGGCAATTGCCGACCTTTTTGGTATTTGAACTTCGATTATACAACCAAACTACTATATCGTTCTTCTATGCAAAATAGCGTTTAGCCATGTTTCTGTGGCGCGCTCTGGGCGTTGGTCGGCGCTTTGCCATGACTTGAGGATAAATAGGTCTGTGCCTTTAATAATGCTCTCAAGGGCTTGTTCGTTTAGGTCGGTAAATTCGCGACCGTTGTGTTCGCGCTCGCCGTCGCCGTATTTAAACGATACATACACGATGCCTTGTGGCTTTAATGCGCGGGCAAGATTATTAAATGCGTCGGTTAAGTCGCTATTTGCTACGTGAATAAGGCTTGCGCAGCACCAAATGCCGTCGTATTTGGCAACGTCTTTTAGCTCTAGAAAGCTGCTTACTGCTACGTCTTGGTTTAAGTATTCTGACGCCAGCTTTGCCATAGCTGGGCTGATATCGAATGCATCTACGTTATAACCACGTTCTTTAAAGATGAAAGCGTCGCGGCCAGAGCCACAACCGGCATCGAGTAAAGCGCCTTTTTTTGGGATCAGCGGTAAGAATTCGTCGTAAAGTTCGTTGAGGTCTACATCGAGTGTGGCATCGACAAATGCTTGCGCATTTTGGTTGTAGTATTCGACGGTTTTGGATGCCATTTTACTTCCTTTATAGGGGCAAGATTGCTTGGCGCTAAAATACCATTAAAGCAAGGTAACGCAAAGGATGAAATGTGATTTTAAATGCTAAAAATCAAGGGTTTTAGGGTAGGCATTAGAAGTTAGTTGGAGAGAAATAGGAGATCATAGTTACGAGGTGTGAGAATAAAAAAGATGATCAATTTTAGTATCGCTTGATTAAAGGCTTTTTATTTCATTTATAACTGTTTTCATTCGCTTGGCTAATGGCCTATTGCGATGATGGCATGCATATATATCTTCACAAACGGGGTGCGTTAGTGTGTGCACGTGTATTTTTTCTTGATTATGAAACGCACTAACAGCATGAGCAGGGAGTACAGTGAAGCCAAGCCCTAAACTTACTGGCTCTAGAATTAAGTTGATTTGATTCGAAAAACCACTGCACTCAAACTGAGCTATTGATTCAAACTCTGCAAAGTTCGCACTTAATAACTGTTGTGCATGATGTTTTCCATCTGGGTGATTAATAAAACCTAATTGGCAAAGTTGCTGCCAATCTATAGTTTTGAACTGGGCTGGCGTTATCAATAACAAGGGTTCATTAGCGATTTTGTGCCCTGTAACCTCAAGCATTGTAGGTGCTTGGCTCATAAAACCAATGTCTATTTGATGACTCGCTATGGCCTTTTCGACCCCCGAATTAGGCGCAAACGCATATTCTATAAAAAGTTTTGGGTGCTTTGATTGCAAGCTTAACAATTCGTTATAAAACTTAAGCCCACAACTTCCCGGCGATTGTATTTTTACGCGGCCTTCAAAAGGTGAATCATTTTTTATTTGTTGCTCCAAAAATTGCCATTCTTTTAGTAACTGGTTACCTCTGTTGTATAAGCTTTGGCCCTGCGGAGTAAGTGTAAATTGTTTGCCGTGTCGCTCTAGCAATAAAGCTCCAACTTGCTGTTCTAGCTTTTTAATATGCTGGCTTACGCCTGATTGGGTCATAAACAGTCGCTCAGCTGTTTTTGTAAAGTGATTGACTTCGACTAGTTCACAAAATGTTTTTAACCAAACCGGATTTATCATAACAAAATATACTTATTTGAATGTTAAATGATAATTTAACTTAATACCTAGGCACTCGTAAACTATAAACTCATTCTTATTTAGGAGAGTTAATTATGAGTAATACATACCCACGTACTTTTTCGCATATTGGTATTTCTGTTCCAGATCTTGATGCGGCCGTTAAGTTTTATACCGAAGTATTAGGCTGGTATCTTATTATGGAGCCAACGGAAATTACCGAAGATGATAGCCCTATTGGCCAGATGTGTACTGATGTTTTTGGTGCTAACTGGGATAAGTTCCGAATTGCTCACTTATCAACGGGTGATCGAATTGGGGTTGAGATTTTTGAGTTTAAAAACCAACAAAATCCAGAAGATAACTTTGAGTATTGGAAAACAGGTATTTTCCACTTTTGTGTTCAAGATCCTAATGTTGAAGAGCTTGCAGAACGCATTGTTGCTGCAGGTGGTAAGAAACGTATGGAAAAACCACGTTATTATTACCCAGGTGAAAAACCATACCGCATGATTTATATGGAAGACCCGTTTGGCAATATTTTAGAAATTTATAGCCACAGCTACGAATTAACTTACAGTGAAGGCGCTTATTAATTAAACCCATCAATTAGTAATTAGCTAGCCATTATAGTAAGTAACGATTTACGAAAGTAGATCGTTACTTATCATTTGGATTTACCAAAATGATGAAAAGTTAAACTTCGATGTACTTGAGTCTTTTTATTCCACTTAACATTGCGATAAAGCCAAATGTAGAGAGATGATGCAAAAAACGAGATATTTATCAATTGCCCTTACATATTTGGAGACAAACCTACCATCAAACAGTAGTGTAGGCTGACGAGCTATTTTAAAAAAATAGCAAGTGCATAAAAAGGAGTGCTTGTTCCAAGCCCTTTATCCCAACTAGGTGGGTAGCCCCATTTTCTGGCATTTTATTATTAATATTCCTTACTGATATTCTCGAGAATATAGTCATTATCATCATTAGGAAAAAGAAGAAAATGGTGCAGTATAGAATTGAGTTGAGTATAAAAATTTTTTAATATACTTCACCCGGTTACTTATATTTTAGTAAATAAACGCGTAGATCTAGCTATGCTTTAAAAAAGTTATTATACATAGGCTGAGTACAGCTCCGATAATAGAAACCAAATGGATTGCACCAATAATTTTATCTAATGTTCTTGTGTACTTTGCGACAAAACGGCCGTCAAACATAGGCGTCGGTATACGAGAACGTTCAAAAAACATAGCAAATATATAAAACGAAACGCTTGCGCCGATGCCTTTATCCCAACCAGGCGGAGATACTCCATCTTTTTCCATATGCTTATCTATATACTTAACTGATACTCTATAAAACAGCACGCCTGAAGCAAAAGTAACTACTGTAAATACGAGTAGGGAGTAGAAAATAAAGATTTTAAAACCCATTTCGCAAGTTCTCTTTTATTTAGACTGTATCTAAATACATGGCTGTAAACACACTGATTGTGAGCCCTGCCACTGTGAAAAGGTGCAAGAATGCTAAAACTTTATCTACCGGCCTTGCATGTTTTGCTATAAAACGGCCATCAAAAAGAGGTGTGGGTAATCGCGAGCGTTTAAAAAATATTGCCATAGCGTAAAAAGGGGCGCTAGCGCCAACACCTTTGTCCCAAAGCGGAGGGGTAATATTATCTTTTAGCATTTTTTTATTTATGTGTTTGATAGAAATGCGTGCAAATAAGACCACAAAAATAAACGCTAAAGCCATAAAGATGAACATACTTGCCAGAGCAAACTTATCTATACTAGGCATTATAATAACGGCTCTCTGTCATAAATTTTTTCAGTTAGCGACTTCACTTTTTCGTTCACAAAAAACGATGATTTAAATTCTGTATATAAGCCAGTTCCTATAGCTACAACCCAAACATCAGGCGTTAGCATGAGAAGTGTGCTTGCTGCTAACTTGTGGTGTTAGTTATAACAAAACATATTCTAATAAGACCATAATTGAAATACTAAGAATAAAGCCAAATGTAGAAAGAAGATGTAAAAAAGCGAGAAACTTATCAATTGGCCTTGCATGTTTGGCGACAAACCTACCATCAAATAGTGGTGTAGGCTTACGAGCTCTTTTTAAAAAAATAGCAAGTGCATAAAATGGAGCGCTTGCTCCAAGCCCTTTATCCCAACTAGGTGGGGAAGCCCCATTTTCTAGCATCCTATTATTAATATGCCTTACTGATATTCTCGGGAATATAACAGTCATTATCATCATTAGGAAAAAGAAGAAAATGGTGCAGTATAGAATTGAGTTGAGTATCAACATTAAAACAAATCTTTCATCAAAGGCTGCCTATCATATATGTTTTCTGTTAGCTTTTTGCTTTTTGTATTAACCGCTAGGCTCATTAAAAAACCAGCACCTAACCCAACCCCTAAAGCAACCACCCATCCATATGGGGTTAACATTAGAAATGAAGATAGGGCCGTGGTGACTGATGATGCTGTTATGATACCTGCAAATGTTGAAGCCCCAAAACTAGCTAACTCTGTAGATAAACTTCGCTGCCAGTCCTTATTGTTTTTATAGTCGTTGTAAACTTTGTTCGCTCTAAATGCACCATCAAGTAAGATCATGCCATTGCCAAGCCAGCGTCCGGTATTTTCAATCCGCTTAATTTTATTGAATTCAGCGGTGCTATTTATATCGAGCTTGGCAGAATGCCTTGCTGATTTAGCTATATTGATTCCCCGATTCGGATTAGACCAAACCGTGCCACGACGGCTTGCACGGTTTACACTCATAAAACGTTGCAATTCTGCACGAAACTGACCGTTCAGCTCTTTGAATATACTGAATGCTTTTTGTTCTAATGCAACCATATGATACTTGGGCATTCCTGATTTATGAGCCATGCGAATATCTCTTAAAGCGGCTTCATATTTGTTGGCATAGGTGGCGAACTTTGAACTACGAGCCTGAATTGATGTTGCTCCAGACCCAACTATTCCATGTGTATTTTCAGACAAAAATGGCATAACTTGGTTTTGAAAATCAGAGATTGCCATAAGCGTTTCACTGCCAAAATCGCGAAGCATATATGCAATGTTTCGGCGGGATTGCGCAGGCAATAAATCAAATTGACGAACTATACTTTGCTGTTCATTTGTAGGCGGAGTGTAAGAGTCAGAGTATTCTCTTCGCCATATATATGGCGTGCCTGAAGTGATAACTTGATTTTTTATATGGTTATTGTCTTTGGTAAAGCTGTCTTCTTTATCTTCTTTACATTTCACAAATTCAGCGGTTACTGAATCAATACAAATTCTAATTTCTAAAGCCATAAGTAGTATCCATACTAACTAATCATCCTTATTTAGAGGTTATCTTCATCACTGTAATGAGTCAATGAAGAATAAATAAAATGGGTACATGTTATGTGGCAAATGATTTTTGCTAATAGTTAATGGTTTTCTCGTTCACTTATCTTTGTGCGTGACGTTTTGAATCACTGAGGGCACCGAGGCGCTACGTGTTAAGCGCTACGCAGAGAAAGACAAATACTCACAAGACACTTCACTTTAAAGAAGTACACTTTAATACCTCCTTGTCTTCCTCTGTGTTCTCTATGTCCTCTATGGTTAGAGAAGATCTAATATGTCTATGAAAACATACGTAAAGTAAATACGATAAACCCTCATTGTTTTCTCATTAACTTCTCATTGTGCATAAGAATATTTGAACCACAGAGCACATAGAGGCGCTTCGCGCTTCACAGAGAAAAACAGATACTTACAAAGAGGATAAGAGACGCTGCGCTTCAGAGAAGTAAGTTTTTATACCTCATTATTTTCTCGTTCACTTCTCTCTGTGAAGAAAGAACCTACAGTAAATAAATGCCTGTTTGACGCTATGTAAAACGGCAGCAACATATTTTCTCTATAGTTTTATACTTTTGACTCAACAACATTGCACAATTGATAATTTACTAGCACTATTGAGTTATTAAGACTTCATTCAGAGGTGCTAAATGCACAAAGAGCAAACTCAATGTCAGCCAACAGGTTGTAAACATTGCGAAGACCATTTAGCACTTGGTTTTGATTTTACAATGGCTTTTCAGCCAATCGTTGATTGCACCGATAAACATATTTTTGGCTACGAAGCATTAGTTAGAGGCCTTAATAATGAGTCGGCTTATTCGGTCATTTCGCAAGTAACCGACGAGAATCGCTACACATTCGATCAACTTTGCCGTATTAAAGCTATTTCACTTGCTGCCCAACTGAAAATTGATTCAATCGTGAGCATTAATATTTTACCTAATGCAATTTATAAACCTGAGCGTTGTATAAAAACGACACTTGAAGCTGCTAAGCAATATGATTTTCCGGTAGAACAAATTATGTTCGAGTTTACCGAGGTTGAAAAAGTTGAAGATACTACACATATCAAACGTGTAGTTGATTATTACCAATCTTTGGGGTTTATTACTGCGACCGATGACTTTGGGTCAGGTCATTCTGGGTTAAATTTGTTGGCTGATTTTCAGAGCAATATAATTAAACTCGATATGAATTTAATTAGAGATATACACCTTCACAAAGCAAGACAAATTATTGTTAACCATTGTATAGCCATGTTTGAAGAGCTGAATATTGTTGCTCTTGCAGAAGGCGTTGAAACAGTTGAAGAATACCAGTGGTTGCGCCAAGCTGGTGTTAGCTTAATGCAAGGCTATTTTTTCGCCCACCCTGGGTTTGAGAGCTTGCCAGACGTTGACTTTAGTAAGTTGGGTTAAGTGGTTATAACGAGAATCGAATTTAGACAAGGCAAGAGCTGTCAACCTTCAAACGCGCGAAACAAGTTTCACGCCTACGTGTAGCAGCGGTTTATCCCGCGTCACCATCTAGGTTTTAGGTGCTAGGACGCAATGTAAAATCGCTGCTACATAAATCAACACCATTCCAAATTTAAAGTCTGACGGGCTAAAGCCCGACCTACGCGGGAAACATTAGGTGCTACGTTCTGGGCTTTAGGCCGCGATGTAAAGTCGCTGGTTTCTCGTAACTTTACTCTTTTTCGTTGAATTCTTGCTAACCTAAACCATTCCAGGCTAAAGCCAGTCCTACGAATTACATGCTTGAAACTTGCTAACTTCTTTTAGTATTTAGTCGTATTTATATTATAAATTTTTATTTAGGATGCTAGGCTGAATATTCTTTAAGCATATTGAGAAAGGATAATGATGTTTTTACGCATACTGTTAGTCTCAGCACTTGTTTTATGCTCTTCTGCTAACTTAATCGCAAAAGAACAGCCTCTTAGTTTTGATGCTGAATTAAGCAATTATCAATACGACTTACCCGTTCAATTTTTTAATTTTTCATCACAAAATACGCCATTAAAAATGGCTTATTCTTACCTTAAACCAAGCAATAACATGCCAACCGTTATACTGATGCATGGTAAAAACTTTAATGGCCATTATTGGACCAATACTGCCAACTACCTTAATAGCAAAGGCTATGGCGTATTGATACCGGATCAAATTGGTTTTGGTAAATCGTCAAAGCCTGCTGATTATCAATTTTCGTTTGCTGTATTAGCCAATAACACTCATCAGCTAGTGTCATCTTTAAATATTGAAAACCCTATTGTACTTGGCCATTCAATGGGCGGCATGCTGGCAAGTCGTTACAGCCTGATGTTTTCTAGCCAAGTTAGTAAACTTATTTTGCTAAACCCAATTGGTTTAGAGAACTATTTAAATTATGTGCAATACAAAGACACCGATTTTTTCTATAAAAATGAATTGGCTAAAACACCTGATAAGGTTATTGCTTACCAGAAGAAAAACTATTATGACGGTAAATGGAATGACACTTACGAGCAATTAACCCACTTTATCAGTGGTCAAATTCAAGGCCCTGATCACAAGCAGGTCGCATGGGTCAATGCTAAAACCTACGATATGATTTTTACGCAACCTGTAATAACTGAGTTTGCTCAGTTAAGCATGCCAGTGTCATTAATTATAGGCACACGCGATAGGACTGGCCCTGGCCGCAATTGGAAAAAAGCAAATATTGACTATGAGCTTGGCCGTTACGATAAGTTAGGCAAAGCCGCGGCAAGTATGATCTCAAAATCGCAATTAATTGAATTAGATGATATTGGCCACTTACCTCACATCGAGGATTTTGATCGCTTCAAAGGCGCTTTAGACAAAGCTTTATCATTTTAATGTTGCTCGCGCGAAACAAGTTTCGCGCCTACGTGTAGCAGCGGGTTTATCCCGCGTCATTAGTCAGGGTTCTAGGCTCTAGGACGCGATGTGAAATCGCTGCTACAGACTCGCATCTTTTAACTTCCCTTTCCCCTTATCGCTTTTATCTAGCAATTTTATCCACTTTTAGTACCGTTTTTGTGAAAAATAACGACTTATTCATTGATGTAATTACAATTTATATGTAACTTGTGTCGCCCATTTCGCTACGCACTACTATAATATTAAGCGAAATCAACATTTTCATACTAAATACTAGGGATACACAATGAAAAAACTTCCTATTGCATTGGCTCTATGTGCTGCTTTTGTGTCTGCAAACACAATGGCAGAGGTTCGCATAAACGGCTTTGCTTCTATTGTTGGCGGTAAAGCCCTTGACGACGACGCAACGCTTTACGGCTACGATGACGATATTTCATTTAAAAACGAAAGTATGTTTGCATTGCAGCTTTCTGCAGACTTACAAGAAAAGCTAAGCGCTACGGCACAAATTGTGGCGCGTGGTAGTGATGATTTTGATGCTGAGTTCGAATGGGCTTATCTAACTTATGAGTTCAGCGATGAGCTTCAAGTAAGTGCTGGTAAAATGCGTGTACCTTTTTACCGTTATTCAGACTTCTTAGACGTTGGTTACACTTACCGCTGGGTTCGTCCACCGCAATCTGTTTATAACCTTCCGTTTTCAACGTATGAAGGTCTTAGCCTGTTACACAACACACAATTAGGTGATTGGGATTCAACCGTACAAGTTATTTACGGTAGCTTCGATGGCAACATTGCTGTGGTATCGGTTAATGGCGATACAGAGCTTAATGATATTGCTGGTATCAATTGGACAATGAGCTATGACTGGTTTAGCGCTCGTGCTGCATACTTTGTTGCAGATACAACAATTGATATTGAAAACGACACCGATGCAGGTGTTGCACTTAATGGCCTTGAGCAGACTCTTAGAGCAGCCGGTTTTGTTGATCAAGCCGATGATATTGCTGTAAACGAAGATGATGGCTCTTTCTTCGCTGTGGGCTTTTCAATTGATTACAACGACATTCTATTTGATGCTGAATACACTGAGTTTGAAGTAGAAAACAGTGCTCTTGCTAAACAAACTCAATACTACACGTCTATTGGTTACCGTATGGATGAGTGGATTGTGCACTTAACTTACGAAAATAATGACGACAAACACGATAGCAACCGCTACAACGCGCTACCTGCAGTACCAGCTTTAAATGCGGGTATTAATCAAGTGCTTGAGGGCGTGAAAGCAAAAAGCAACGTGTATACCATTGGTACGCGTTATGACTTCCACCCATCTGCTGCTTTAAAAGTAGATTTCAGCCGTTTTAAAGATGACATTTCAGATACAGAAACCGACGTTGTAGCTGTTGCTGTTGATTTAGTTTTTTAATTGGAGTTCATAATGAAAAAATTGTTAATCGCGACAGCACTAACGCTATGCTCGCACGCTGTACTTGCTGATGTTGCAGTTATTGTGAACCCAGCAAATAGCAGTGCTATTGACGAAGGTATGATCAAAAAGATTTACCTTGGTAAGGCAAAGTCGTTTGATGATGGCACAAAAGTAAACCCAGTAAACCAAGATGGCACCAGCGTAAGCGATGAGTTTAACGATAAGGTGGTTGGTAAATCGAGCAGCCAGCTAAATGCTTATTGGTCAAAACTGGTATTTACAGGTAAAGGTACTCCACCTGAGAAACTAGCTAATGATCAAGCTGTGATTGACTTTGTTGCAGGTAATGCTGATGGTATTGGTTATATCGATGCAGCAAAAGTAACTGATAAAGTTAAAGTGGTTGGTACTTTTTAAGTTCGACTACGGTTAATAAAAAACCAGGCGATGCCTGGTTTTTTATGCGCTAAAATTACTCGACTTTAAATTTAGCTGTGGCGTCGAGTAACGAATCAGAGAGGTAATGAAGGTTCTTCGCTACATCACGTACTGCCGATAATGAATCCATTGTTTCTTCAAACGACATATGCATATTCGTCACGTTATCAACTACCATACTAGCAACAGATGTTTGCTCTTCGGTAGCTGCGGCAATTTGCGAATTCATACCGTTAATTTCTAATATCTGTTCAGAGATTTTATCAATCGATTGCCCTGTATTTTCAGCGGCCTCTGCATTATTTGTAGCCATATCTCGGGCTGAGTTCATTGCATTTACTGCATGGCTTGCTGCTGTGGTTAATGTAGAAAGCAGCTCTCTGATTTCATTCGTCGACTGCGATGTTCTTGAAGCAAGCTCACGCACTTCGTCAGCTACAACCGCAAAGCCTCGGCCTTGTTCACCTGCACGTGCAGCTTCAATCGCAGCATTTAACGCGAGTAAGTTAGTTTGTTCTGCAATCGAGGTAATAACGTTTAAAATTTGCGTCACATTCTTGGTGTCAGTGGCCAGTTGATTAATAGTTGATGCTGCTTGATTTATCTCTTCACTTAGTGTTTTTGATTCTGTCACAGAACGCTGTATTTGCGTTCGACTTTGCTCAACTTCTCGCTCGGCTGTTTGCGCAGCTTGTGATGCATTTGCTGCTGAATGAGAAATATCAGCGACACTCTGGCGCATTTCTTCCATTGATTGCTTAACTATTTCAGCATCTGATGTTTGTTTAGTTGTGGCACGCTCGGCACGCTCCATGCCTTGTACAAGTCGTGTTGAGTTCTCCATTAATGGCTCACAAACCGCTATAACCTCAAGTACCGCAGCTTTTAACAGCTGTATAAACGCGTTGAAGTTAATCGAAACTTGACCGATTTCATCTTTAGCGTGTACTTCAAGTTGTGTGCTTAGAGAGCCTTTGCCGTCTGCTAATAGGCGTAAGTTATCTGCCGCTGCGCTGGCCGATGAACCGATTCCACGGGCAATCCAAATTGAGGTAACAACCAATAAAATAAGTGATACTACAGACACTACAAGCATTAAATTTAGTGCGTTGTCTGAACGCGCTTTGGTTGCTTGTACAAGTTCAAAAAAGCGATCATCTGCGCGGGTTTGTGCTCGTTTAAAGCCAGCTAGAACGGCCTCATACTGCTGCGTTTTTTGCTGTGCTTGTTGCTGAATTTTACTAAAGTCAGCGGTGCCGTCGATCATTGAAGTTGCTATGCTTGACGAGGTTTGTGCATAAAGCTCTAATTGTTTTTTGGTATCGGCATGCACGTAGCTGTCGTTGATACTGATGATATTTTGTAGATTTTCATTAATCGTTTTATACGTTTGCGCTGCACTATCAACTAAATCTGACTCACCAAATGTTACCGCTTGAGTGTATAACTCATCTAGTTTTTCGAGTAGCGCAACGTTTGCTGAAGTGAGTTTAACGACCTGATATGATGACTTTTCCAGCTCGTCGAGCGAGATCTTGTTGTCATTCATGGCTATAAAATTGGTTACTACTATGATCACGAATGCCGTAATGGCAATACATGTTATGGCGTGTATTTTTTTTGTGATGCTCAAGTTATTGAAAGAAATACCTGCAGACATTGAATCCACCTTTGCTGTCATATTACTTAGTATTATCGCCCGATTTCCCTAAAGTATTAACTATATTTATATATTTTCAGGTTTTTTTCGTAATTCGTTCAGTTTGTGGAAGTCTTGTAGAAGGTACTTCAGTGCCGAACCAAAAATAATGAGCTTTCAACCTTCAACTCTCAGACGCGCGAAACAAGTTTCACGCCTACGAATGAAACATGGGCGCTAGGATCTGAGTTCTAGGCGCTAGGACGCGATGTGAAATCGCTGCTACCTCACATCTCGTTACTCGCACCTTTCCCCTCGTAACTTGAAACTCGCTAACTTAGTCATTTCCCGGCTAAAGCCAGTCCTACGGGGAAACATTAGGTTTTAGGGCGCGATGTGAAATCACTGCTACCTCGCATCTAGTAACTTGAGATTCGCTAACTTAAACCATTCCTGGCCAAACATTGTCGTAACTTTACCCTTTCCCTTGCAACTTTCTCTTTTTTAATAGCGTTATTAAGGGCTGAACTGTATAATCCGCGGCCTATTATTTACCCTATTGCTTGTTTATTTTCGCAGTTGCTGCGCCCATAACCCTGTCAGTATTTTTCTAGGAATAATTCGTTGATTTCAACCGCAAATATCACCATGCAATTTGGTGCAGAGCCTCTGTTTGAGAACATTTCAGCTAAATTTGGTAACGGTAACCGCTATGGCCTAATTGGCGCGAATGGCTGCGGCAAATCGACCTTTATGAAAATTCTAAGTGGTGCGCTTGTGCCAACGTCTGGCAATGTGTCGATTGCACCGGGTTTAAAGCTAGGTACGCTAAGCCAAGACCAGTTTGCATTTGAGCAATACACTGTGGTTGATGCGGTGATCATGGGTGATGCAGAACTTTGGAAAGTAAAACAAGAGCGCGACCGTATCTATTCACTACCAGAAATGAGTGAAGAAGACGGTATGAAAGTCGCTGAACTTGAAAGCATTTTTGCCGAAATGGATGGCTACACAGCAGAAAGTCGTGCAGAAGAAATTTTGATCCAAGCGGGTATTGAGCAAGAGTTTCATTACGGCTTAATGGCAAACGTCGCGCCAGGTTGGAAACTACGTGTGCTGTTAGCACAAGCGCTGTTTGCAAACCCAGATATTTTGCTACTTGATGAGCCAACCAATAACCTTGATATTCATACCATTACTTGGCTAGCTAACGAGCTTAACCAGCGTAAGTGTACGATGATTATTATCTCGCACGACCGTCACTTCTTAAACTCGGTATGTACACATATGGCCGATATAGATTACGGTGAGCTACGAATTTACCCTGGTAACTACGAAAAGTGGATTGAAGCTTCAAGCTTGCAACGCGAACAACTACTTGCTGAAAACGCAAAGAAGAGCGCTGAAATAGACGAGCTACAAGAGTTCGTAAATCGCTTTGGTGCCAATGCATCAAAAGCAAAATTAGCCAGCTCTCGTGCTAAGCGCATGGATAAAATTAAGCTTGATGAAGTAAAAGCATCAAGCCGTATTAGCCCATCACTTCGTTTTGACGAAGGCAAAAAGATGTATCGCCAAGCATTAGAGCTTACTAAGCTAGGTCATGGTTTTGAGGGTGAAACCCTGTTCAGCGGTGGTGACTTATTACTAGAAGCCGGCGCTAAGCTTGCGGTTATTGGTGAAAACGGTGTTGGTAAAACCACCCTATTACGCTGCCTAGTGAATGAATTACAAAGTAACGAAGGTGTGGTTAAGTGGTCTGAAAATGCCAGCATTGGTTATTGCCCACAAGATAGCAGCAAAGACTTTGATAACGACTTAACTTTATTTGATTGGATGTCGCAGTGGCGCACCGCGAAGCACAACGATTTAATGGTTCGAGCTATGTTAGGCCGTTTATTATTCACCGCAGACGACGCTAACAAAAAAGCCCGTAACTGCTCGGGTGGTGAAAAGAACCGCCTATTGTTTGGTAAGCTCATGATGCAAGACATCAACGTGCTCATTATGGACGAGCCAACCAACCACATGGATATGGAAGCCATTGAAGCACTCAATAACGCATTAAAAGATTACCAAGGCACGCTGATTTTTGTGAGCCACGACCGTAAGTTTGTATCGTCATTAGCGACTCGCATCATCGATATTAAAGATCAACAGCTTATCGATTTTCAGGGCACGTTTGACGAATATATGGATCATGTCGCGCAACAAGCGCAATAACCCCCTCTTCAAATAGGTGAGCAAGTTTGCTCACCCTTTTTGTTTACGTTCAGTTACATAATACCTTTGACTGACTTACCTTATTTGGGTAATTTGCATTTCTTTTACACAGAAAACAACATTTTAAAGGATGTAAATGAATAAGCTACTTAGCGTATCGGCACTGACTCTGGCTCTAACAGCCTGTGGTGGCGGGTCATCAACAGACAAAAAGCCAGATGCAGAAGCGACAAAAAATACCGCCCCTACTCTATCTGGATCACTCACACTCTCTACCAAAGCACTTGAATCAGCCAACTTAGTTGTTGATATTAAAGATGAGCAAAACGACAGTGTGACAACCACGATTATTGATAAGCCACAGTGGCTAAGTGTCACGACCAGCAGCAATCAAGTGACTTTTAATGCTGAGCCGAGCCTATTTGAAGTAGCTAACCATTCTTTTACTGTAGAAGTGTCTGACGGTAAGGCAAGTAATCAATACACTTTAACCGTAAATGTCGCTGAAAACCGTGCAGCATGGCAACCTATTGAGCTTAGCAATAACGAAGTGATAGGTAACTGGCAATCAAGCGATGGCAGTGTACGGTTGGTATTTGCTAGCGAAGATGCAGGTGTAATCGCTCAAAATGGTGAGTTAAGTCGTTTTGAATGGTCGAACCCTGATGTCATTGCGTTAAATACCCAAGCGATTGATTGCTTGCATGAGTGTAATCAACAAGCCTTACTTGAAATGGAAGTTTTGGCTAAGCGCGATGATGCTATTCGTGTTGAGCTATTTAATGTTTCAACCGATAAAGGCGAAGTTGTCACCCTTTATAAATCAAATGCAGAGTTTAGCTCTGAGTACTACGCTGATGTGGATCAAAGCTCGTTCCACTCTGTTAATTATTTAAGTACAACGGGCGAGGAAAGTTACTTTGAAGTACCGCTAGCAAGCTATATTCCAACGGCTTCAGGAAGCACTACGTCGTATACTTATGCTGACTTTTCGGCAACGTTAGAGGGTAAAGTATTAAAAATTAACAGTGATACATTAGTTACGACTCAAAACACAAAGCAATTGAGTAACCTTGGTCATGAAGTAGATGTCGCATTTGATCTTAATCTAATTGATGCAGAAGTTATTGCTCAGTTTGATGACTTTTTAGTGCTAAAACTACGTCATGTTTTAACTTATAAAGATGAAAGTGCACAGAATAATATTAATGAATCAACCGAACTGGCTGAAGCTCTGCTAGAAAAAACATCGATTAGCGCACTTCGAAAACTTACCCCTGTTACAGTTCCTGAGCTGACAGTAGGTAAATCATATACTGGTCGTTTAAATAATAAAAATTCAGATACGGGCGAAGGTTTAACGTTCCGTTATGTACCCACATTTTTTACAATCACTGCAGCCGACACAGCAACGGTCACATTCAATACACCTAAAAGTACTGACTCATTTAAATGGCATTACAACTTAGACAATAACGGCGAAACCGTTAAAGTAATGGGTAATGGCCTAGAAACGAGCTTACAATTTTTCACTCAGCCTGATGGCAAAATGATCATGGCACGCGAGCGTAATAAAGAGCAGCGCCAAGCTCGCTTAGGGTATGAGTTCATAGAAGTAGTTGATGATTCAAGCATCACACTCGATGAC
Source organism: Pseudoalteromonas sp. BZK2 (assembly GCF_014349195.1). Taxonomy (NCBI): domain Bacteria; kingdom Pseudomonadati; phylum Pseudomonadota; class Gammaproteobacteria; order Alteromonadales; family Pseudoalteromonadaceae; genus Pseudoalteromonas; species Pseudoalteromonas sp. BZK2. The sequence continues at coordinate 36,451 of NZ_JACSOG010000005.1, forward strand.
TATAAGCATCTATTTAGCTACTTACGTCAAAATTATACCAGCAGTAGCCAGAAAATATACTGGTATATAAATGATGATGGTAAAGGCAGCTTCTATTATGCTGACCAATATGGCCTTGAAAATAGAGCTGACTTTACACCAAGTAGCTATTGGCAATTAGAAGCTGATAACAGCATTAGCTTTGCAATGATGTCGCAGTGCCCAAATGCAGTTGATTACGCTAGTTGTAAAGATGAAGTATTAGCAAATCAAGAAGTTGCCTATTCATCATTATTTAATTTCAAAATTCTTGCTAAAGACGGTAATAAATATCTTTTTGACCGCCTGTTTTGGCAAAGTACGTATGCTTACAGCGAAAGAGAATTAAAAGAGAGTATTTTTCAAAATAGCTATTGGTTTGGGATTGAGAAATAAAGGAGCTTACAGCGGTGCGCGAAACAAGTTTCACGCCTACTTTGTAGAAGCGGGTTTATCCCGCGTCATCAGCGAGTTCTAAGCGCTAGGACGCGATGTGAAATCGCTGCTACTTGTTCGGCGTTAAAACGCCACCTACATCTCGTCACTTTCCCTTTGTAACTCGCTAACTTCTCTAAATAAAAAAGGCCACACAGTTAAACTGTGTGGCCTTTGTACTTAACGGAATTTTAAATTAAATGTCGAAGCGGTCGGCGTTCATTACTTTCACCCATGCGTCGACAAAGTCTTTTACAAAACGTTCATTGTTGTCGTCTTGTGCGTAAAACTCTGCATAAGAGCGAAGGATTGAGTTTGAACCAAACACTAAATCAACGCGTGTTGCTGTCCATTTAGTTGCACCTGTGCTGCGCTCAACAATATCATAAAGACCCTTACTTGTTGGCTTCCATGTGTAAGCCATATCGGTTAGGTTTACGAAAAAGTCGGTGCTAAGTGTGCCTACATTATCTGTAAACACGCCATGCTTAGAGCCGCCGTGGTTAGTGCCAAGTACACGCATGCCACCAACAAGAGCGGTCATTTCTGGTGCTGTTAAGCCCATTAATTGCGTACGCTCTAACATTAGCTCTTCTGCTGATACCGCGTAATCTTTCTTCAACCAGTTACGGAAACCATCATGAATTGGCTCAAGTACGTCGAACGAGTCTGCATCTGTCATCTCGTCTGTGGCATCACCACGACCCGGCGCAAATGGCACGGTGATGTCAACGCCCGCTGCTTTTGCTGCTTGTTCAACCGCTGCTGACCCACCAAGTACAATTAAATCGGCGAGGCTTACTGGTTTGCTTAAACCCGCTTGCACTGATTCCAGTGCGCTTAATACTTTAGCTAAACGCTCTGGCTCGTTACCTTGCCAATCTTTTTGCGGTGCTAAACGAATACGAGCACCGTTTGCACCACCGCGATGGTCTGAGCCACGGTAAGTACGGGCACTATCCCATGCTGTTGCGATTAAATCTGCTTGGCTTACACCACAGTTAAGTAGCTTGGTTTTAAGTTCGCTAATTTCGCTGTCAGATAATGTGTAATCAACCGCAGGGATCGGATCTTGCCAGATCAGATCTTCGCTTGGTACATCGGCACCCAAATAACGTGATTTAGGACCTAGGTCACGGTGCGTCAGTTTGAACCATGCGCGTGCAAACACATCACTAAAGTATTCAAAATCATCGTTAAATCGCTCGATAATTTTACGATAGGTTGGGTCCATCTTCATCGCCATATCGGCGTCGGTCATGATGGGGTTTAAACGAATTGATGGATCTTCAACATCAACTGGTTTGTCTTCTTCTTTAATATCGATTGGTTCCCACTGCCACGCACCTGCAGGGCTCTTCTTAAGTTCCCATTCGTAGTTAAGCAATAAGTAGCAATAACCGTTATCCCACTTAGTTGGATGAGTAGTCCACGCGCCTTCGATGCCCGAGGTCATGGTATCGCGGCCAATACCGCGTGAGTTGTGGTTGTTCCAACCAAGACCTTGTTCAAACACATCCGCGGCTTCTGGCTCAGGGCCAACGTTTTCTTCGCTACCATTACCATGGGTTTTACCCACGGTATGACCACCAACTGTAAGTGCGGCAGTTTCTTCGTCATCCATTGCCATACGGGCAAAAGTTTCGCGAACTTGTTCTGCTGTTTTAAGTGGATCAGGGTTACCATTCACCCCTTCTGGGTTTACGTAAATTAAGCCCATTTGTACCGCTGCTAATGGGTTTTCCATGGTATCTGGTTTTTCAACATTCGAGTAACGCTCGTCACTTGGTGCTAGCCATTCTTTTTCAGCGCCCCAGTAAACGTCTTTTTCAGGATGCCAGATATCTTCACGGCCCCCCGCGAAACCAAAGGTTTTTAAACCCATTGACTCATAAGCCATATTACCGGCTAGGATCATTAAATCGGCCCAAGAAAGCTTGTTACCGTATTTCTTTTTAATTGGCCAAAGTAAACGACGTGCTTTGTCTAAGTTTGCGTTGTCTGGCCATGAATTTAATGGTGCAAAGCGTTGGTTACCTGTACCGCCGCCACCGCGTCCATCCTCTAAACGGTATGAACCCGCTGAGTGCCACGCCATACGGATCATTAAACCACCGTAATGGCCCCAATCAGCTGGCCACCATTCTTGGCTTTCAGTCATTAAGCTTTTTAAGTCGGTTTTAACGGCTTCAAGATCAAGAGATTTGAATGCTTTAGCGTAATTAAAATCTTTGCCGTAAGGGTTCGTTTTGCTGTCGTGTTGGTGAAGAATGTCGAAATTGAGTGCGTTTGGCCACCAGTCAGTATTTGATTGAGCGGTGACAGTGTTACTACCATGCATTACTGGGCATTGGCCCGTTTTTCCATTACTCATTGCTTGCTCCTCATAAGCTTAAAATACGACGAAAGCTAGTTTACTTAGCATCATCATAAATAAAGATTTCTATTGGTTTTGAATAACTAATAACTCAAAAGTTCCTGTTGTTTAAAACTATAGGAGCACTACATAAATAAAGCTAGATCTTGAACATGGTTTTAAATCGATTGATTCGATAGAAAAATACGATTTGATTCATTTTACAAAACAGTCCATTTTATAAAGGTCTTTTTACTGCGAGTAGCCCTTATGAAAACAATTAATCCTGATGTTGCTAGACAATTAAGCATTAACTTTTTTATCGCCAATTTACCTATTTTAATGTTAACAGGGCTGGTAGTTGCTTCGCTTGTGGGGTTAACGTTTAGAAGCTCATTATTGTTTTGGCTGACGCTATTGGTTACACCTTTAAGCATTAATTATTTATACTCGAAAAAACGCATAAAGCAGTTTTGCAAAAACAACAAGTGCACCGATATATCATGTCTCGCTAAGCAAACTGATTAATTTTTAATTTTATTACCCAGTCACCAGATTATTTAGCCCTCAACTTGTATAAATATTAATTAGTTATGCGAGTTTTATAGGCAGTTTAAAATTAACTGTCATGCCATTAGAAGGTGAACTCGTAGCACTCACTTCACCTTGTAATGCTTGCGTTGCAAGGTTATAAACGATTGACATCCCTAATCCACTTCCACCTGAGCCGCGCTTCGTGGTAAAAAAGGGCTCAAACACTTTATGCAAAGTTTCTGTATCCATGCCATGGCCATTGTCTTTGTAGCAAAGCAAATAAACACCTTGTGCTTCGTCAATATTAACCGATATATTTATTCGGTTGTCTTGGCGTCCAACAAAACCATGAACGCAACTATTATTAACCAAATTCATTATGATTTGACTCAAAGCTCCTGGGACTGTGATCAACTCAAAGTCATCGACACAATTCACATTTACACTGACGTTATGACTACGGGTTAAAGGCATTAAGCTGTGTAGAATGTTTTCTAAGTAGTCTTTAATGTTGGTTTCTAATAAATCGAGTGAAGATTGATCTACTGCCGTTTGTTTAAAGTCGCTGATTAATTTTGCTGCTCGCTCTAAATTAGTGAATGATATTTTAAAACATTCGTTTAAATGATTAATACTCTCTATCAGCGCAGCCTTAGTTAACGTATTTGACTGTATAAGCTTATCAACTTCAGAGAGTTTGTCTTTTGCCGAACTGTTTGCAGTCACCGCGATACCTATTGGCGTATTAACTTCATGTGCAATTCCAGCAACCAGATTACCCAATGAAGCCATTTTTTCTGCTTCAATAAGTTTTTCTTGCATCTCGGTAAGTTCAGATAAGGTTTTCTCGAGCGTTCGAGTGCGTTCAACAACACGCTCCTCTAGGTGCTGATTAGCGCGTTCAAGCTCTGCGTTAATACGTTCATTTTCTTGTGCTGATAGCGCTCTGCCGTATAGATCTGCTAATGCGCCTATAAATGAGCATTCATCTTCTGTCCAATGTCGCTCACTACCAATGTGCTCACAACAAAATATACCGATCATTTTTCCTTTATAGCGAATTGGTGCATCGAGCATAGCGCCAATATTAAGTGGTGTTAGGTAGCTTTCGCTAAATTCGTAGGTAGCAGGATCAGTATGCGCATCAACCGCTGTTATTGTGCGTTGCGTATCAAGTGCTTTGAAATAGTCAGGGTATGCGTCCCGGGGAAGCACTAGCATTTGAATTTCTTTACCATTTTCTCTGTCGAGTAATAAACGGCACTCTATTGCTGTATTTTCTTTATTAAGCAACCAAATGCCGGCACGCCCGATTTCGAGTCCATCGAGTACAGCATTAAGGATTAGCCGTTCAGCTAATTCAACATTTCCACTATCGAGATCAGACGAAATTGATACACCATAAAGCAGTTGTACTAGTTGCTGGCGCATATTCTCACCTTTTAGTTTTAGTATCCTTTAAGTTTAGACGAACAAACTCAATATCGCATATAGATTAATTTTTTTAGAAACTCTTTAAGTATTAAGTAGTTGTTCAGATAAAAATGAGTATATTGTACCTAACTCCTGTTGATACCCCTTACGACTTTATGTTGTTTAAGCAGTTTGGCCAGCTCTCCCCCGAGCTGGTTTTTTTTTGCCTAGTCCCTAGTGCTCACGCATGTTACAGTTACCTCAGTAATCACCAAAAATTAATATGTTATGCGTTATACCCTAATTTTAATCACTTTTTTAATGAGCTTTAGCCCATTTGTAGCAGCTCAAAATGAGCCACAAAACCGCCCAGCATTAACTGAAGCAGAGCAACAGCAAGGACTCGATAAGCTTCAAGAACCTATGTATAAACCATTGTTAGAGCGCTATATTCTTGATGAATTAAAAGCGGTGCGCCAAGACCAACAAAAACTACGCGAAGATGTGACAAAACAAGTTGCTCATACACAACTTGATACTGCCGACCGTGCATTAACTTATACAACAGACACCATTAATAATGTGTTTTTCATTATTACCATTACCGCTTCAATCTTGGTCTTAGTCGGTTGGAATTCCCTACGTGATGTGAAAAATAAAGTAGAAGATATTGTTAATACACGCGTGAGTGCGATTACAAAAGAATATGAAGAGCGCCTAAAAGTACTCGAAGAAAAACTACGTGAGCGATCTGAAGAGATCTTATTAAACCAACAAAAGATCTCAATCACCAATGAAGTTCATTCTTTATGGATGCGTGCTAACTTAGAAAGCGATGTTGCGAATAAGATTGAGATTTTTGACGAGATCTTAAAACGTAAACCAGAAGACGTAGAAGCCATTGCCTATAAAGCAGATGCTCTGTTAGAAATTAACGAAACAGGTGAGGCTATCGAGCTTTGTAATCAAGCATTAGAAATTGATAGCGACTACGGCTACGCATACTGGCAACGTGCTTGTGCCTATGCATTACTACACAAACACGCCGATGCAATGGCTGATATTCGTATGGCTCTTGAATATTCTCCTAACCTACGTAACGAGCTATTACACGAAAGCGCGTTTGCCAGCCTACACGACAACGACAGCTTTAATTCGTTGTTAAATGAATCGGCATAGCCGAACCCCATGTAGCAGCGGGTTTATCCCGCGTCATAGGCGAGTTCTAGGTCCTAGGCGCCAGGACGCGATGTGAAATCGCTGCTACCTCGTACCTCGAAACTCGCTAACTTTACTCTCGCTAACTTTACTCTCGCTAACTTGAACCCACTAACTTAATCCCCCTCTATTGCAAAAAAACCAAATACCGCTAAACTAATCATTAAATATCTAATGATTAAAAAAGTAATCAATATGCGTTCTGAACAGGCTGCAAAAATGGCACAAAAGCTGGGCGATTTGATACGCCAGCACCGAACACTTCATTATACGCAAAGTACATTTGCGAAAATGATTGGGGTATCACGTTCAACTGTACAAAAGTTGGAGCAAGGTGATGTTGTGAAAAGTGACATTCTTTTTGAAGCGCTGGTTGTACTTAACTTACAGGGATCGCTTCTCGATGAAATAAATGAATTAGCGGCCCACGTAGGTGGATACAATGCTCGCCAACGCAAACGAAATTCACCACAGGAAATCAATGATGACTTCTGAGTGCTATGTTTTTATAGATGGTTTAGAAGAAAAACCCGTTATCTGTGGTTACTTTAAATTAGATAATCAATCAGGTCGCGGTGAGTTCAACTATGGTAAGAGCTATTTAGCCCGAAGCGATGCCTTTGCTCTAGATCCAATACATCTGCCATTAAAGTCGGGGATTTTCAATTACAGTGCAAACAGAGGTGTATTTGGCGTATTGAGTGATGCAGGAGCTGATTCGTGGGGGCGCAAGTTAATTCTTTCGCTTCATACTACAAAACCCAAAAACGAGTTAGAGTTTTTATTAGCCGGGTCTGGGTATGGCGTAGGAGCGCTTGTTTTTAGTCTCTCGCGAAGTGCCTCAAAGCATAAAACTAACAAGAACACCTTGTCTGATTTAGCCTTGCTAGACCAAGCTAAAGATGACTTGCTGGCGAATAAAACAATTTCTGATGAAGCTAAGAAAGCATTTGAATTTGGCCAAAGCATGGGGGGAGCTAGACCAAAAACTTCTATACAAATTGACAACAAACTCTACTTAGCAAAATTCAATCGCCAAGATGATTTATTCAATCTAGTCAGAGCTGAACATGCTGCAATGAAAATGGCGGAACAGCTTGGTATTCGAACGGCTCCTACCTTTATTCATAAAACACATACCGGTGATGTGCTACTTGTTGAGCGGTTTGATGTTAGTAATGGGTTACCAACACACCACTTTTTAAGTGCGAATAGCTTACTTCAAAAACCCAAAGTTGCTATGAGTGATCTTTCAAGTGACTACTCATATGGTCAATTAGCTGAATTTATAAGGCATCAAACAATGCAAAATGCAGGTGATGCTGAAGAGTTGTTTAAGCGAATGGTGTTCAATGCGTATATTGGTAATACAGATGATCACACTCGCAATCATGCATTCCTATATTCATTTTCACAAAAAAATTGGCGATTAAGTCCAGCCTATGACATCACTCCAATAAACAACTCAAAACAACATGGTCTTGGCTTTGGTAATGATGGCCGTTATGCAAGTAAAAGCAATTTTTTATCTCAGGCTAAGCGATTTGGGTTAGCAAATTCAGCAGCAAAAAACATCATTAAAGAGATTGAAGAATATTGCAAAGATTGGCCGACTCACTTTAAACATTTTGCAGACGTTAGTGATGAAGATATCACCCGTTTAAAAGGTGTAATTCCTGAAATTAATGAAGATTAATAGCGCGAAACAAGTTTCACGCCTACATGTAGCAGCAGGTTTATCCCGCGTCATAGGCACTGGGATTTAGGTTCTAGGACGCGATGTAAAATCGCTGCTACCTCGAAATCTCGCATCTCGTCACTCGTACCTTTACTCTCGCTAACTTAACCCTCGCTAGCTTAAACCCACTAACTTTCACCTATAAAAAAAGAGCAGCTGGGCTGCTCTTTTTCTAGCGGAAGAATAACACTTTGGTTATTTTACCATTTTCTATTTTATAACTAGTGACAAATTCAGCTCGCTTATCAACCACCTTAGGGTCTTGTGAACAAGTCTCTGATAGCTCATGGTCAATCACAATATTTCCATGCACAATTCGTTTAATAGGAGACGATTTTATACATTTAAGCTTTTTAAACATGATGCCATAACGAGCTATAAGCTTTTCTTTCCCTGTGAACATTAACTCATTTGGGAATGTGTAAAACTCGACGTTTTCATCATACATTTTAATAAATGCATCAATATTACGAGCATTATATGCTGCTATTAATTGCTCAATTACAGCGATTGATTCTCGTGACTGACGCGCTTTTTCTTGTTGCTTGGCTGTTAGCGCCTCTTTTGCTTGCTTTACGGCCTTTTCAGCCTCATCAACTGCTTGCTGTTTTTCTTCAACTGTTTTTGGTTGCTCGGCAGGTGTAGGCGTTTGAGTACCGAGTACTTTACTATCATCAACTTCTGCGACCTCTTTCTTAGATTCAGAAATTACTTTTTGCTCTGTTACTGGCTTTTCTTCAATAAACTCTAAACTAGGTACGTCTTTCTTTTCGGCTTTTTGTTCATGGCTAGTTTGAGGCTCGGCTTGTTCCGTGGTTTCTTCACTTGCAAATGACTGCCAAGAGAATAATAAACTAATTGCCAAAAATAACGGTTTCATACTTTTCCTAAATACATCATGCCTGATTTAAGGCGTTAAGGTAGCAAATTCTCACAGTTTGGGATAGTTTTTTACCAATATTGCTCAACGGTGATCTGCCCAGGCTCACGACGTCTGTTGCGGCTAAAACCAAGCTCTAACAAAATGGCCGTGGTATCTTTTACCATTTCTGGATTACCGCAAATCATGAACTGTGTCGAGTCAGGTTTAACAGGAAGCTCTACTACATCAAATAAGCGACGGTCTTTTATTACGTCAGTGATCCGGCCATTAAAACCTATTGTGGCTGACTCTCTGCTGACTACAGGTGAGTAGTAAAGATTTGGGTACTGCTGCTGTAGTGCTTTAATGCGCGCTTGATAACTTAAGTCCTCATTAAAACGAACTCCATGCACTAAGTGAACATGCTCAAACTTTTGCCACACTTCGCCCTGCTCTAATATTGATATAAAAGGCCCAAGCGCAGTACCTGTACTCAGCATATAAAGCTGCTCACTGCTTGGCACTTCATCAAGGGTAAAAAAGCCTGTCGCGCGGCGCTCTATAGTCACTGAGTCACCCGGCTTTAATTGCGCAAGTTGTTGAGAAAGTTGACCGTCTTTAACATTAATCAGATAAAATTCGAGGTCGGGGTTATTCGGCGCATTAACATAAGAATATGCACGTGCTACCCGTTTTTCACCCACTTGCATAGCAAGCTTTGTAAACTGCCCTGCTACAAATGGTTCAACATCGGCATTAACAATTAAGCTAAATAGTGAGTCGGTCCACCATTTAACATCTTTAACTTTAGCTTCAACCCAATTAGACATACACATCCTTAATTGTTGTTCCTCTACTAAAAGTGGCAACAATTGCTTGAATTTTCAAGTTTTAAGAGGCGGATGCGAGATAAATAGATAGCTATAAAAAAAGCCGCATAAATGCGGCTTTGAGGTTAGTCTCACTTCACTTTGGGCGTGTTTCCAAATTTCAGTGAATACGTTACCAAGGAACTTATTTAAATTGATTCTAGAGCAATTTTAACCATTTCGTTAAAGGTGCTTTGGCGCTCTTCACTTGGTGTTGCTTCACCAGTGATTACGTGGTCACTCACAGTAAATAGTGCCATCGCTTTTGCGCCGTATTCAGCGGCTACGCCGTACATGCCAGCTGTTTCCATATCAACAGCAAGTACGCCTAGCTTGTCTAATTCTTGATAGAATGTGTTATCTGCTTGGTAGAATGTATCTGTTGTAAATACATTACCTACTTTCGCTTCAATGCCTAATTCTTTTGCTGCGTTTACGCCGTTAAGTAGTAAACCGAAATCAGCAATTGCGGCAAAGTCGTAACCACGTACGCGCGCACGGTTTACGTTTGAATCTGTGCTTGCACCTTGTGCAAAGATAACGTCACGGATTTTGATATCGCTACCAATACCGCCACAGGTACCAATACGAATTAGATTTTTAACGCCGTAACTAACGATCAATTCACGGGCATAAATTGACATTGATGGAATACCCATCCCAGAACCCATAATACTAACTGGCTTACCTTTGTAGGTACCGGTAAAACCATACATATTACGAACGCCTGTTACTTGTTTTGCGTCATCTAAAAAGTTTTCAGCAATGTATTGAGCGCGAAGCGGATCACCCGGCATTAATACCGTTTCTGCAAATTCGCCTACATTGGCGCTGATATGAGGAGTACTCATTATTGGTTTCCTTTTTTGTTCGCTAATAGCTTGTCGTTAAAGCTATCACCGTATTCAAGTGCAGGAAGATTAAACCACTGGGCAAGGGTTTGACCTATGTCTGCAAAACTAGCTCGTTCTCCAAGCGGGGTGTTTGTCATTCCCGGTTGGTATGCAAGTACTGGCACGTATTCACGTGTATGGTCAGTGCCTGCTGCTGTTGGATCACATCCGTGATCGGCCGTGATAATTAACACATCATCACTATTTAGCTGATTTAAAATAGTCGGTAGGTAATCATCAAACTCTTTTAATGCTTTAGCATAGCCAACTGCATTACGGCGATGACCGTACTTTTCATCAAAATCAACTAAGTTTGTAAAAATCAAACTATGGTCAGGTGCGCTTGCGATTACTTCTGAGGTTTTCTCAAGCAAGTTCATTAGCCCTGGCGCTTTGTGTTTTTGGGTGATGCCTTGGTGCGCATAGATATCGGCAATTTTACCAATACTGATCACTTCACCGCCGTCTTGCGATAATTTATCAAGCAAGGTTGGCGACGGAGGTAACACCGAATAGTCACGACGATTGCCTGTACGGGCAAAATCGTCACGGCTCGAACCCAAAAATGGCCGCGCAATCACTCTTCCTATGTTCATTTCATCAAGCAGCGCCCGTGCGATTTCGCAAACCTGATAAAGTTTCTCCAGTCCAAATGATTCTTCGTGCGCGGCTATTTGAAACACGCTATCAACTGAGGTGTAGCAAATCGGCATACAGGTTTGCATATGCTCTTCACCTAGCTGTTCTAAAATGGTCGTTCCTGAGGCATAACAGTTACCTAAAATGCCAGGAATCTCTGCGCGAGCAATTAGCTCATCAACAAATTCTTGTGGAAAGCACGGCTGTGTATTGGGGAAGTAACCCCAGTCAAACAACACAGGTACACCGGCCATTTCCCAGTGTCCTGAAGGCGTGTCTTTACCACTTGATAACTCTTTAGCGTAACCCCATGCGCCAATAGGTGCTTGGCGGTCACTGACTAAACAAGGTTCTTTACCTGCGGCTTCGCATGCATCAGCTAAACCTAAACGGGTAAGATTAGGAAGCGATAAGTGCTCACCAGTTTCTTCTGCATAGGCTTTAAGTAAATGAGCGAAGGTATTTGCGCCTACGTCACCAAACTTTTCTGCGTCAGGTGCTGCGCCAATTCCTAGGCTATCTGCCATTAAGATGAGTGCTCTTGCCATGGGTACCTCGTTATCAATATGTGAATACTTTATATGCTCTTTGAATTTTTGGTACAGGACATAAGTCCTGTTTCATAAAACGGAAACATTATAAATTTGCATCTCTAAGCGAAGCAAAAGAGATTAATCGTGTCTTTTTTGCTATTGTGATCTACCTAACAATGTTTCCTTCTGTGTGGGCGAGAACTTTAGTGACACGAACAATTATAGCTATTGCTGGCGCATCTGCGTCGGGCAAGTCTCTTTTTAGCAAGACAATTTATAACGAATTAGTCAATGAGCTTGAACCGGGCGCGATCGCAGTGATCGAAGAAGATGCTTATTACAAAGACCAGTCGCATTTGCCGTTTGACCATCGAACGCAAACCAATTACGACCACCCTGATGCTTTCGAGCATGAGCTTTTGCATGAGCACTTACTTCAATTGCGCGCTGGAAAATCAGTAGACGTACCAACTTATGACTATGCAATGCATACCCGAAGCGATGAAACGCGTCGAGTGGCACCTGCAAAAGTACTTATCGTTGAAGGTATTTTGCTACTGAGTGATCCGGCACTTCGAAAAGAATTTGATATTAAGGTGTTTATTGATACACCGTTAGATATCTGCCTTATGCGCCGTATGCAACGAGATATGGAGCAGCGTGGCAGAACATTACAGTCCGTTGTTGATCAATATCAAGCGACAGTGCGACCTATGTTTTATCAGTTTATTGAGCCATCTAAGCACAAAGCTGATCTCGTAGTCACACGCGGCGGTATGAATCGCGTTGCCATTGATATAATTAAAAGTAAAATAAAATATTTACTGCAACAATAACAACGGGAAACAGTCAGTATGACAACATTTATGAGCTTAGTAGGCATTGTTGTGCTACTAGGCATTGCTTTTGCGGCTTCAACAAACCGTAAAGCAATTAATTTAAGAACTGTAGGCATCGCCTTTTTACTTCAAGTGTTAATTGGTGGCTTTGTCTTGTTCTTCGAAGTGGGCAAAAACGTACTGGCAAGTATGTCACGAGGAGTCTCATCAGTTATTGGTTATGCCAATGACGGGATTAGCTTCTTATTTGGCTCACTGGCATCGCAAGATACCTTAGGGTTTATTTTTGCGATACAAGTATTGCCCGTTATCGTGTTCTTCTCAGCACTTGTTGCTGTGTTGTATCACATCGGGGTGATGGATTGGATAATCAAGATTCTAGGCGGTGGCTTACAAAAGCTATTGAAAACCTCGCGCCCTGAATCGCTTTCTGCAACCGCCAATATTTTCGTTGGTCAAACAGAAGCACCATTGATTGTTAAGCCATTTATCGCCAGCATGACTAAGTCAGAGCTATTTGCGGTAATGGTAGGTGGCCTTGCTACCGTAGCAGGTTCTGTTATGGCAGGTTACGTAACAATTGGTGTAGAGCTTAAATACTTAATTGCAGCCAGCTTTATGGCGGCACCAGGTGGTTTCTTAATGGCAAAAATGATTGTGCCAGAGACCGAAACACCAAAAGAAGATTTAGCTGATTTAGACGTACAAGAAGAAAAACCGGTAAACGTAATTGATGCTGCCGCATCAGGTGCCGCAAACGGTATGCAACTAGCACTGAACGTAGGTGCGATGTTACTGGCTTTCGTAGCACTTATTGCACTTCTAAATGGGTTATTAGGCGGTATTGGTGGTTGGTTTGATCATCCAACATTAACGCTACAAGAAATTTTAGGTTACGTATTCGCTCCGGTTGCATGGTTATTAGGTGTACCTTGGGACGAAGCAGTAATCGCAGGCAGTTTTATAGGTCAGAAGGTTGTAGTTAACGAATTTGTTGCTTACCTCGACTTTATTAATTATCGCGATACGTTAAGTGCGCACACACAAGCGATTGTCACATTCGCGTTATGTGGGTTTGCTAACTTATCATCGATAGCAATTTTACTAGGTGGATTAGGCGGTATGGCGCCTAGTCGGCGAAAGGATATCGCACGCTTAGGGCTCAGAGCAGTGTTAGCAGGATCTATGGCTAACCTCATGAGTGCAGCAATTGCAGGTTTTTTCCTCTCGCTAGCTTAGAAACTTAATGAGATGAGCCGTAGTTGCAAAACAATAGGATAGGACTTTAAGGGGTTAAAGGTCTATCTGACTTGAACGATACTTCACCAAGGGCCGCAAGGCCCTTTTATCGTTTTATGTGCTAAGATTTATTTACTAAATCCTTTTAAGCGCATAAATGAACTATTTTAGAATTTATATACTAACCTTTTTCTTAAGTTGGCCAGCCCTTTGCAAGCCGACCCTAACCGTTGTTACCGAACTATCACCGCCCAATCAAACCTTGATCAATAACCAAGTTGCCGGTAAAAGCACTGAATTAGTAAGAGCTATTTTTGCCAAAGCAAACTTAAATGCCAATATAGAGCTCTACCCTTGGGCCCGTGCTTATAATATCGCACTAAAAAAGCCGAATACTTTCATTTACAGCATGGCTAAAACTCCAGAGCGTGAACATCATTTCTATTGGATTGGTGAAGTAGCCACCTATGAAATGGGCTTTGTGAAATTAAGCGAACGCCGCGATATAAACATCACCTCCAATGAGCAAGCCAAACAATACAAGATAGCAGTTCAGCGTCATGACTTAGCAGCACAACGCTTAACTGAGCGCGGTTACACTGTTGTGTATACTTCAGACATCAATAAGTCATATCAGTTGTTGATGTCGGGGAAGGTTGATTTAATCATTGACGATAAAAACTATATCGCCGCTATGGCTAATGAATTAGGCCTTGATGAATCGCGCTTACACTTTGCCTTTGCAATTGATTTTTTAGCGATGAAAGGGTTCCTAGCTGCAAACAAAAATACTAACCCACACCATATCAATGCATTAAAAAATGCGTTTGCTGAGATTCAGGCATCAACGCTATATAGTCAGGTCATGCGAACAAATAGGCCTTAAGTAAGAGCAAGAAAAATTCGTTATTTGCTACTCTAAACAACCCCCAGTGCCTTTTAAACAACACCATGATAGTAGTACTCAGCTACCGATAGCTTCAACGGCTAACGATGACTAATAAGAATTATTTTGAATTGGTATTACTATATTGCTCAATAAAAAAGTCTAACTTACCCTGAGCGATTAGCTTTTCGTAACTTGATTGCAAACGTTCAACTACATCGATGGGTATGTTTTTATTTAATGCTAAATAATTCCCTAATGTATCGTTAAGAGGAAGCTCAACTAGCTTAACGACTTCTCGTCCAGGGTGCCCGTATTGAGTTAGCTGATAATCAAATGATAGATCTGAACCAATAATTAGCTCGATTTTATTTTTGAAAAATAAATTAAGACACTCATAACTATGACTCACTTTCAGCAAATTTTTACCATCACTAAAACCAATTGTTTCTACAAATTGCTCATAGATACTATTACGCACAACACATAGGCTATGTTCTTTTACCTGGGGTAGATCAAGTGGATTAATACGCTCATTTGATTTTAATCTATAAAAGAAATTTCGCGATGAGGCCAACGGCCCTACCCAGTTAAACAGCTTTTCTCTTTGCGTAATTCGGGCTGTAGAAACTAACCCTGACAAGGGCTGTTGTTGCGCCAAGTGGAATGCTCTTGACCAAGGTAAGAGCTCAAAATTGCACTTAATTTTGGCATCGATGCACATGGCCTTAACAAACTTTAAGTTAATACCCTCTAAATGCCCTTTATTTGAGAAGTTATATGGCGGGAAATGCTCGGTGTAAATGGTGACACTTTCTTTTGCAAGCACTACAGGTGCAAAGCTTAGGCACGCTAACAACAAATATTTTAAAATAATTAATACACTCTAATGACACAGCTGCATTAAATATAGAAATATTAACTAGCCCAGTCAATTTTTAGACATAAAAAAAGCAAGCCGTAGCTTGCTTCTTCTCTATTTTACTTTTCAGTAAAATTATAGCGGCTTGATGTTGTCCGCTTGAGGGCCTTTTTGACCTTGCGATAGAGTGAACTCTACACGTTGGCCTTCAGCTAAAGTTTTGAAACCTTCAGATTGGATAGCGCTGAAGTGAGCGAAAACGTCTGGACCATTTTCTTGCTCGATGAAACCAAAACCTTTAGATTCGTTAAACCACTTAACTGTACCTGATACGATGTTAGACATAGTATTATTCCTGATATAAAAAATTAAATATTGCCCGTAGTGGGCGGGTGTAGCAAAAAATCAGATGGAACTTAAAAACTTCAGGACGGTACTACAAGTATTACTTATACAACAACGAAATAAAGATTTAATTACACGCTTTTTAGCTACCGCTCACTATATAGAGTTACCAGAATAAGTCAAATACTATATCTTAATGTTAAAAACAAAAATGCCAGTCTGTGTGACTGGCATTTTAATACTAAAATTAACGTTAAACTCAGGTTACTTAACGATAGTCATCTCTTTAAGTAAATTTTGAGCATTATCAACTTTATCCATCACCCACAACATGTATCGTGAATCAACGTGAATTGAGCGATTTAAGTTTTCATCGTAATCCCAATCGCCAATAATGCTTTCGTAAACACCATCAAATAATAAACCAACGAGCTCAGCATTACCGTTTAATGTTGGAGAGCCTGAGTTACCACCTGTGGTATCTACGTTCGATAAAAAGTTAACCGGAACAGTATTCATACCGCCGGTATAATCGCCATAAAGCTTTTGCTTAATTAACTCGTTTTGTTTCTCTGGCGAGTTGAATGGTTCAACACCGGTGTTTTTAGCAAGTAGTCCTTCTAACGATGTAAAGGGGGTTGCCACTAAGCCATCTTGCGGTGAATAGCCGCCTACCGTACCGTAAGTTACACGCAGGGTGCTGTTAGCATCTGCATAAACAGGCTTATTAAGTGCCTTGTTATAAGCGATGATTGCTTCCATTAATGCAGGGCGAGCAGCTTGCTGTTTACCAGCCAGTTCTTTTTTCGCATCTTCAATATCTTTTGTGACCGCAAAGATTGCATGCGCATATTGAATGAATGGATCGCTACTTTGCTTTAACTGAGCAAGGTCAAGATCTGCCATCCATAAACGTTTGCTTTCATCTGCAAGAACCGATTTAGCATACATATCATCAAGCATGGCTTGCTGTTTTTGTTTATCAAAACCGTTAGTTAGACCCAGTGCTTTATCAACCTCTGCAACTCGCTCATCTTTAGGTAATGCAGCATATTGCTCAATAAAGTACAGTAAAATAGCTTTATCTACGGCTTCATCATAACGACGGCTCATGCTTTTTAAACGAGACTCGATACGTGGCATATCACGCTCTTGATAACCGCTTTCGCGCTCAGCATCTGGCTTTTGTTTTTCGTAAGCTAAACGGTATAAACGTCGAGCAGTTGAAATCATTTGTGAGCGGTGTACGTAACCTAACATACGGTCACGCTGGTTATGCTCTTGCGACTGTGCAACTAGCGCAGATAAATCAGCAAGTACCTGTCCGTATTTAGCTTTGCGCTTACTATCTTCATTGATCCACGCGGTGAGATCTTTTTCGAATTGTTGCTTACGGCTATACATTGACCCTTTATTGAAACTCTCAATCATTGAGCCATAGTTTTTAATGTAGTTGTTGTAGCCCGCAATCGTGCTTTCATAAGCGATACGTGCCTCTGACCCCTCAGGCGCATTTTCTTCAATTAACGAGACATATTTAGAGTTATATTTACGCGCTAATGGGTAAGCTGTGTTAAACACGTAATCAACTTCAGGCGAAATACGGTAACGGTTTGTGCTGCCAGGGTAACCGGTCACCATCACAAAATCGCCTTCTTGAACGCCTTTAGCGCTTACTTTTAAAAACGCATCACTTTGGTACGGCACGTTATCTTCTGAATATTCAGCTGGCTTGCCATCTTTGCCAACATACGCGCGATAGAACGAGAAATCACCTGTGTGGCGCGGCCACATCCAGTTGTCGATATCACCGCCGTATTTACCTACGCCCATAGCAGGTGCATACGCTAAACGTACATCTTTAATTTCTAGCGATTTAATAAGGTAATACTCAAGACCACCGTGGAAAGTATACACATTACAGCGGTAGCTCTTGTCTTGCTCACACTCACTAACAAGTGCTTTTTCATTTGCTTGAATAGCATCAAAACGTGCTTTACCCGTTAGCTTTTCAGTACCTTGGTTTACTTTATCAGTTACTTCAACCACTTCCTCGGTTACATAAACACGAGAACCCGGCGATGCAGGCACTTCTTCGCCCGTTGTTTTTGCTAAAAAGCCATTTTCTAAAATGTTGTTTTCGGTGGTCGAGTTATATTGAATCGAACCATAGGCACAGTGATGGTTAGTTACGACTAAGCCTTTCGGTGAAACAAACGAAGCAGTACAGCCACCAAGGCTAATTACCGCGTTCATCGGAAACGCTGTTAATTTAGAAATTGACTCTACATCAATGCTCAAGCCTTTCGCTTTTAACACTGATTCAAGCTCTGGTAGCTGGTGAGGTTGCCACATGCCTTCGTCGGCAACAGCAACATTTGCTACAGCGAGACCCACTGCAGCAGCAATAAATTTAAAACGCATAGTCGTCCTTTATATTATTATGTTTATCATTTTTAGCGGTCATATCATTATCATTGTGAAGATGAATAGCAATAATTTGCGACCGCTAATGTCAAAATTTGTAAACCATTTTAGGTTCATGAGCCTAACACTTAGACTCATCAGCTTAATGTTTAGATTCATGAACCACGGCATTGTGGCCATGTAAGCTTTCTTGGTGTTCGACCTTAAACTGGTAATCAGCAATACTCGGCATGGTTTCGAAACACTGTTTTAATCGCCTTGCTGCATCTTCGCAAAACAGTAAGTTTTTTGCGTTAAGGGCAGCAAATGCTTGTTCATCTTCACGCTTCACGGCCGTTTGTACAGGGGTACCAATAGCTTGCTCACATACTGTGATAAAGCCGCCAATATCGGGTAGCTTCTCATTACTAAAAGTGACATCAATATAAGCATAAGAACGCTGGCTATGTGGGGTTGCAATAGAGCCCTGTGCACTTGCAAGCCAACTGAGTAAAGAGGCTTTATCTATATGCTCATCGCTAAATTGTTTATCGACGGCTTCGCTCAAAAGCTGCCTCGATAATGCCGCTGAACACGGGCAGGTACTGCTGTAGGCTACATCAGCTTTTAAGTTGATAGTCATCGACTGCTTCTTAGTTATCGTTAAAACAACAGGGTAAGCATTGTATCCGGCATTGTCGCTAAGGAGTGCTGGTTTTAGCAGCGGTAAATCAAAATGCAGCACCAGTTTTGCGCCTTTACTTAAGCCTTTTTGTGATGCTAAAACGGCTTCCATAAACTCGTTAATACGCTTAGTCGATAAGCTTTGATTAGCCAATAGCTGATTAAGTAATAAATAAAGACGCGACATATGAATGCCTTTAGCATCACTATCAAGGCTAACAAAAATATCGGCTTTGGCATTCAGGTGCACATCAACATGAGGTTGTGCAAGTTTCAAAGGCAATGCTATTTTTTCCATGCCAACCCATTTTAAAGGCGACTGAAAATCTACATTAGAGTGCGAGGTAATATCGGGTAATTGCATATCAACTTCTTTTAACGATTGAATGTTAAGGCCATAGCGGCCTGCTTGTGCGGGTACACGTGCTGTCCATCAAAGACACACTCACCATTTACAAAGGTATGTGTTATTCGGTGTGAAAAAGTAGTGCCATTGAAAGGGGTCCATTGGCATAAGTAATGTGTGTTTGTGTGCTCAACGTGCTTTTCTGCGCTTGGGTCAACCAGGACTAAATCTGCAAAGTAACCTTCTCTGATAAACCCTCGATCTTCGATAGCAAATCGCTTTGCCACGTTATGCGCTGTTTTTTCAACGACTTGCTCTAGGCTCAACGCACCACGTTTTACCTGCTCAAGTAACGATAGTAATGCATGCTCGACGAGCGGGAGTCCTGCTGGTGCAGCGCTGTATTGTTGCTGCTTTTCTTGCCAAGTATGAGGGGCATGATCGGTGGCAATAATATCAATGCGACCATCGCGTACTGCTGCGAGTAGCGCTTGGCGATCTTGCTCTGATTTTATGGCAGGGTTACATTTAATTTGATTGCCATAGTGTGTGTAATCATCTTGGTTAAACCACAAATGATGCACACAAGCTTCGGCGGTTATGTGTTTTTGCTCTATAGGTGCGTTACTAAATAGCTCTAGCTCTTTTGCTGTTGTAAGGTGTAAAACATGCAGCTGCGAGCCATATCGTTTTGCCAGCGATACGGCGTACGATGATGATGCATAACACGCTAACTCATCACGAATTAACGGGTGATGTTCTATTCGTAACTCACCATAGCGTTTTTCTATTCGGCGCTGGTTTTGTTGAATAACCTCCCCTTGCTCGCAATGGGTTGCAATGAGTACTGGGCTTTCCCGAAAAATGGCTTCAAGGGCATGAGGATGTTCAACTAGTAAATCGCCTGTTGATGCCCCCATAAACACTTTAACGCCGCATACATTTTTAGCATCAAGAGCTTTAATTTCATCGA
Organism: Pseudoalteromonas sp. BZK2; assembly: GCF_014349195.1. Lineage (NCBI taxonomy): Bacteria > Pseudomonadati > Pseudomonadota > Gammaproteobacteria > Alteromonadales > Pseudoalteromonadaceae > Pseudoalteromonas > Pseudoalteromonas sp. BZK2. The sequence continues at coordinate 56,539 of NZ_JACSOG010000005.1, forward strand.
GGTTGTCTGGGGTCGCGCCAAAGTAAAACGCATAATTCGCAGCGCTCGTTTGCGCTGCTATCGCGTATTTATCAGCAAGTGCTTTTGCCGTGGTAGTCGAAGGTGAGACATTAGGCATTTCCATAAAGCTTGTAATGCCACCTGCCACTGCCGCGGCAGATTCACTGGCGATCGTACCTTTGTGGGTAAGGCCTGGCTCTCTAAAATGAACTTGATCGTCGATCATGCCTGGTAATAGCAACAGACCGCTTGCATCAATTACCTCATCATTGGCCTTGGCACTGATATCTTTGGCAATTTCAGCGATTCGATTACCAACAATTCGTACATCGTTTAATTCGCGCTGTCCTTCATTAACAACGCAGGCGTGTTTGATTATGATAGCCATATGACTCCTTGCTTATTCAGCAACATTTGCAACTTATCGTAAAAAAATGCACTCCATGGCAAGATTGATTGCAGACTAAATTGTTACAATATAACATACCATAAAGTTTTTATTTGGACACTGTTATGAGTCAAAAAGATCAATTGGGTCGAGCTATTTAAGCTGTAAAGTTATAAGTGGCTTTCCGATCTTAGAGAATTTTAACGGCTTATCGCAGCCAATAATCACCTTATCGCAACGTATGAGGTCAATTGTAATAAGACACAGTATGCTGGGCTCATTGATCACCTGGTGATACCTGCCTCATATAAGTGCTTTTTTAGCATCTTTTTGTAATCCGTTTTAACCGCTATGCAAATCAAGAGCTTATAAAACGTATGTGCAAGGTTATATCGACACAATTTAATTTTAAAAATGACAAGAGAAAAACTATGAAACACCTAATCGCAACCGCGATCAGTTCTGCGCTGTTACTCACAGCCTGTTCAGAACCGCAAACAACAACATCAACGCCTAAATCAGAGCAATCAGCACCTGTTGCTGCAAATGAGCAAGCTAACCCACTGTTTGTGAAAAGCGTATTACAATACGAAACGCCTGATTTCAGTGCGATTAAAGATGAACATTTCATGCCGGCATTTAATAAAGGCATGTCTGAGCAAATGGCTGAAGTGCAAGCTATTATCAACAATCCAGCAAAGCCTGATTTTGCCAATACGATTGTTGCGCTTGAGAAAAGTGGTGAGCTATTAACACGCACACGCAGTATTTTTTATAACTTAGCGGGTACGGATTCAAACCCGGCACGTCGTGAATTACAAAAAGAGTTAGCGCCAAAACTAGCGGCTCATAGCGACAACATTTTCTTAAATAAAGCACTTTTTGAGAAAGTAGCGGCTATTCACAGCGAAGCTGACAGCCTTGCCTTAACTGCTGAAGAAAAGCGTTTATTAGACGTTTACTACAAACGTTTTGTGCGTGCTGGTGCAAAATTAAGTGCAGAGCAAAAACAACAAATTCGTGATATCAATACAAAGCACTCGAGCTTAACAACTCAGTTCTCACAAAACTTATTAGCGCTGACTAAAACAAATGTTGTTTTAGTGGATGACAAAGCAGAGCTTGAGGGCTTACCAGCAGGTCAAATTGAGCAGCTTGCCAATGCCGCTGCAGAAGCTGGCCACCCTGGCAAATACCTAATTAAGATCACAAACACCACGCGTCAGCCTATTCTGGCAACACTGAAAAACCGCGATTTACGTGAAAAAGTATGGCGTGCATCAGCTGAGCGTGCATTATCGGGCGAAAATAGTAACCGTGATATCGTGGCAGAACTTGCTCACTTACGTGCTCAAAAAGCGAAACTATTAGGTTACGACAGCTGGGCTGATTTTGGTTTAGAGTCGCAAATGGCGAAAAAACCACAAGCTGTATTTGATATGTTTGCGAGCATGATCCCTGCATTAATGCAGAACGTCAACGCAGAAGCAGCTGCAATTCAAGCTAAGATTGATGAGTCAGGTGAGCAGTTCAAATTACAGCCATGGGATTGGTTATTCTACGCAGAGCAAGTGCGTAAAGATAAATATAACCTTGACGAAAATGCAGTGAAAGAATATTTCGAGTTCAACCGTGTTTTAGAAGACGGCGTATTCTTCACCATGAACCGTTTATACGGTATCACCTTTAAACCACGTAACGATATTCCGGTTTACCACCCTGATGTAAAAGCCTATGAGTTATTTGATGAAAATGGTAAAAGCTTAGCCATTTTCTTTGCTGACTACTTCGCTCGTGAAGGTAAGCGTGGCGGTGCATGGATGAGCTCATTCGTTAAACAATCTGGCCTTAAAGAACAAAAGCCAGTTGTCGTAAACGTTATGAACATTCAAAAAGGCGCGAATGGCGAACCTACGCTTATCAGTTATGATGAAGCAACAACGATCTTCCACGAGCTAGGCCATGGCTTACACGGCATGTTCTCAAACGTGAAGTATCCTACTCTATCTGGCACCTCAGTATCACGTGACTTCGTTGAATTCCCATCAACATTTGAAGAAGATTGGGCAATGTATCCTGAAGTTATCGCTAACTATGCGAAACACCATAAAACTGGCGAGCCAATTCCTGATGAGCTACTGAAAAAAGTAATTCAATCACGTAGCTTCAACCAAGGTTTTGATACCCTAGAATACGTTGCTGCTGCACTACTTGATATGGAATGGCATTCACTCTCAGCTGATGCTCCTTTACAAGACATTGAAAAGTTTGAGCAACAAGCGCTTGCAAAACATGGAGTTGATGTAGCATTTGTACCACCTCGTTATAAGTCAGCCTTCTTCTCACACTCAATGGGCGGCGGTTATTCAGCGGGTTACTATGCTTATATGTGGAGTGAAATCTTAGCAGCAGACGCCTTTGCCTTTGTTCAAGAGCAAGGCGGTCTAAAACGTGAAATCGGTGATAAATACCGTAAAGAAATTTTAGAAGTCGGTAACTCACGTGACCTAATGGAATCGTACAAAGCATTCCGCGGTCAAGAGCCAGACACCTCAGCGCTATTAAAACGCCGTGGCCTAAAAGCAACCGTTCAATAGGTCAGGCGCGCGAAACAAGTTTCACGCCTACTTGTAGCAGCGGGTTTATCCCGCGTCATAGGGCTCTAGGCGCTAGGACGCGATGTGAAATCGCTGCTAAGTCGCACCTCGAAACTCGCTAACTTAAAAACAAAAAAGCCCTTACAGCGAACTGTAAGGGCTTTGTTATCACTATTTAAAAGTCTTATTTACGTTTACGGCGACGGCCGATAAGCGCTAATGGTGCAAGTAGTAGTGTTAAGAAACCAAAGCTACCGTTGCTAGATTTAGTTACTTTCTTCTCTTCTACTGGCTCAGCTTCGTTAGTTACGGCAACAGTGAACTGCTCTGATACAGAGTCTGTACCATCGCTCACTGTTACTTCAAATACTAACTCGTCATCGCTTGAGATAGCACCAGGCGTGAAGCTTAGAGTCGCAGTATCAGCACCTGTAAGTGTTGCTGTTGTGCCGCTTAGTTGCGTCCATGCATAGCTTAGCGTGTCATCACTGTTACGGTCTGACGCTGTTGCCGTTAATGTGCCTGAAGCAGACTCAGAAACAGACTCATCACCCGATACAGAAAGCAATGGTAGTGCGTTATCACATGCTAATGCATCACCAGCAATCACGTTTGAGAAGATTGGTGACGTTACATTGCTAACAGTTACGTTATCAATCCACCAGCCGAACTCACGTACTGCGCTGTCTGATGACATACGGAAACGTAATTTTGCACGGTTACCGTTTAGTTCAGTACCGAAACGAATTGTTTCGTAGTTACCATAAACACCGTTACCATCAACATTGTTACCTGTGAAGGTATCGCGATCTTGTAGTGCTTGCGCGTCATTTTCGATTAGTGGGCCATCGTAACCAACATCAAATGTACCGCCCATTTCAGTAACATCTACCCAGTTACCACCGTTTACGCTGATCTCTACAACACCACCATCCCATTCGTTTTCGATTAGGTAGAAGTGCCAGAATGAAACTTCAAAATCACCAGCAAAACCGATATCAAACTCTCTTGATTCAACCGCAACATCTGACTGGAAGTCATTGTTGTTTAGATACATGGTTTGCTCGCCAAGACCGAAGCCAAAGCTGTTGAAGAAGTTAACATTACCGCCAGTTGCCATGCTTTGCGTGCCAACAGCTAAATCATCACCTGTCATTACGTTTTCTTTCCAGTCACGTAATGATGCACCTGCAATTTCCATATCGTCAGCAGTTTGTGAACTAACTGGTGCTTTATCTTCAAAGTCCATGTTCACAAGATAAGATACTTTATCGGTTGCTGCTTCAACAATTTCGTCATCAGCAGACAGTTCAGGGAATGACACTTCGATTTCAAGTGTATCAGCAGTGCCTGCATCATTTAGCGTAAACGTGATAGGCGCGCTTGTTTGTGAAGCATACGGGTTTGTATCGTCGAATGTAATTAAACCATCATTTTCGAACGTTACATCGTGACCGCTAACAACTGTTAACTGTGCTTGTGTACCCGTTAGTACTTCACTACCTGTGTTCATGATGCTAACAGTTAATGTGCCTGTTTCACCTTTATCTAGCACGTTATCGTTTGAACAATAACCTAATTCAGCACCGTTGTAGTTTGCATTCATTGCCACATCTTTCAATGTGAAGCTAGCAAGTTTCATTTTGTCTGATTCAACAACACCGGTTAAATCTTCGCTGAAACGCTCTGGTGCTACAGCACCTAAGCCCATACCACGCTTAGCAAATGCACCTAAGATTAGTTTGTAATCTTCTGGGTCTACTGCGTACGCTGCAGCTAAGATAGCATCACGTGCTTCTGTGTATAGCGGAGCAACAGGAGTTAGCTTGTAACCAGCAACTAAGTAGTTAGCCATGCGGTTTTGTGCGTCTTCAAAGCCGTGCTCGTTGATAAGTGCTACATAGCTTTCCCAAAGCATAGTTGCCCAAATTTCACCTGCTGCGTGTGGTGAAGCAACACTTGTTGGTGCAATGCCTACATCAGCACCTTCATTTTCAGTAATGTGGCGGAAAGACAGCGGGTTTACTTCCATATTGGTTGAATATGGAACACGACGGATACCGTAGTAGAAATCTTCTACGAAAGTACCGCTACCGTAGGCTTTTTGGAACTTGTCGTTACCTGGAATGTTAATGTCATCAGCTTTAGCAATGAACATAAGCGAGTGGAAATCACCCCAACCTTCGCCCATCGCACGGCCTTGGAAGTTGATAAGACCTGATGAGTTACCCACTAAACGGTTACTGATATAGTGACCCCATTCGTGAGCAATAATACCGTTATCTAGCGTACCGTCTTTTAACGTTGCTTTGTTGAACATGTTCACAGTAACAGTGTCGCCTGCAGCGATACCATCGTAAAGTGCGTGACCGTCAGCATAGTTCAGACCCATGTTAGGAATGATAACGGCATCATCTTCACCGCCCATCGGCGCTGGTTCATCTGTATCAGGGTTGTTGTTTACAACGATTGCACCAATTGCACCCGCTTCTTGAGCGTGTAGTACTTTTGCTGTGAAGTTACAAGAGCCACGATCAACTAGCGCAATTTTTCCAGCAAGTTCAGCTGCATTTGTTGCTGGTTGACAACCATCTGTTACGCTACCAGAATCGGCATCATCGCCATCAACTAGACGTACAACTTCGCCTGCGATATCAGCAAATTGCATTTGACCAAAGCCTGATACTTTAGAAGACTCTAGAAGACCAATTGATTCGTCAGATGTAACAACCACACCAAAATCTACACCCACTTTCGCATCTTTCGAGTTGTATAAATACATTTGCATGCGTGGGCTTGCACCGTCAGCAGGGGTTGCCATATTAGCGTTATTTAAACCGCTATTATCTTGCGCTTGCGCTTCGATAGGGTCGCCTTCTACACCACCACGGCCGTAGTTTGATACTTGCGCAACATTTGATGTTTCGTCAAAACCATGGTCATAGAAGAAATCGTGTAAGAAGTTGTTCATATAGAACAAGTTAACGATAGCTGCTTTACGGTTGTCGTAGCTGTTTGCTACTTGATCAACTTGATAAGGGTAGTCAAATGTGTAATCTGATGTGGTTTCAGCTGTGAAGTCACCTTCTGTAAAACCTTGTGGTGCGATAACATCAGCATAAGCAAATACGTTATTACCTGATGTTGTTGTAGCATCATCAGCAAGCCATGGATCCATCGTGCTTAATTTTTTGTAGTAAGACAAGCTTACAAGTGGCGCATCTAGGATTTCAGTTTCATCAATTTGATCTGGGCCATCAGCTGGGATCACGTCACCGTGTGGACCTTCCCACGGGTAACCATCTTCGTCAGCCCATACACGGTAGTTAAAGTCTGCCGCGTGTGCTTTTAAGTCTTTCTTGAAATAAACTTTGCTGTTTTGCGCGCCAATAACGTAGCTGAAGTAATCGCTTTCCAGGCTGTTTTTATCAGCAACTTCGACTTCAACATAGTATGCAGATTGCAGCTCACCCGCTACTTCAAAGAATACTTTCTTAGCACGTGGCTGACCTAATACAACTTTGTCACCACTTTGGTTAGACACAGTATATTTAACATAGTCGCCTTGCTCAGTTGATTTAGTTAACGACACATTGATATCAGCAAGTTCTTTAATCGCACGTTTGATGCTTTGCTCAGCACCTACAAACTCAGCAAGCGGCGCGAACGACTGCGTTGCATTTGAACTTGTGTTAGCGAAATAACCAGAACCTGCAACTAGGTTATATTCTTTGTCCATGATCAGGTTGTATTCACGGTTAAATACTTCAATATCATGAACTTTTTGTTTGTATTTAGCTGTGATTGAGCCAAGTTTTTGCTCAGATAAATCTGTTAATACAGCGCTTGATACACCTTTTTTCGCTGTACTAACCCCAGTTAAGGCATTTAAATAAAAATCTGCAGCGTAAGCATTACGTTGCTCAGGAAGCACCATGGCCATGTCAGGCTTAGCTTGACCAACTGCATTCCATAGGAACGTAGCTTTACCTAATTGCGCATCGAAAATAGATTTGTGACCCGAAACAGTTCTTCGCTCAGCTAATGCACGTTGCTGAGATACTTGAGGATTAAATTGTACTTGAGAGCTAACACTTGAAGCATTATAAAAGCGAGTTTGTTCACTTGCCTGTACTTGAGATGATGCCAAGATAGCCGTTACCATGGTAGCAACTGCCGTTACTTTAAATTGAGACATTCCTTACGTTCCCTATTGTTATATTTTTATTTTCGGTTAACAATCATAACCAACCCCAATGTACCTAATACGGCAATTAAAAAACAGAATTAATTGTAAACAAAAGTAACAAACAAGCAGATCAAAAATGAAACAAACAATTAAAATACAAGCACTTATGATATCATTATTACTAGTATCTGGCTGTCAAAAAAGTGAAATATCTGATCAAGACACAGAACAGCAGCCAACAGCTAGTTCACAAAAAGAACAAAGTTTAGAAAAAGATGTTAAAAAAGTAGTTGAAATCAATAAACAAAAATCGACGAATGCTTTTAGTAATAATGGCGAAAAAATTACCTTTGATGCACCGACTTTAACCAAGGGCACAGAAGTCTTTAATCACGCAATGCAAGAGCGCGGCATTGCAACGGGTGCAATTTACTTAACGCTAAAAGAGAATAGCTTACCGGTAGAGCTTAGCAGTCAATATGCGCTGAAAAAAATGACCAACAAAAGCTACCGCTACCTTGCAGAAAAAGACACTGATTTACTGCAAGTGCAAAACGCTTTTAAACAAAATGCCAATGTCGATATTGTTGAAATTAAAGTTGATTATTCACCGGTAAAAGAGGTGATGTAGGTTGGGTAGAGCGCAGCGAAACCCAACGTGAAGAAGCTGTCAGCCTGTAGCAGCGGGTTTATCCCGCGTCATCATACTAGGTTCTAGAAGGAGCTGTCAGACGCGTGAAACAAGTTTCACGCCTACATCAAACCGTAGGCGTCATGCTTGCATGGCGTGTCTAACATTCAACGCTATTTAATCAAGCTGATTCAACATTCAAAAACAACACTTTTCGGCTTAAAACTTACAGCTGAAAGCTTTAAGCTGTTTTACCTACTCCACCACAAAATCAAAATAGGTTGCGGGGTATGCTTGCGGTTTGTAAGTAAAATGCCACCATTCCATTGAATAAGGCGCAAAGCCGGCCTCAGTCATCAGGCTTTTTAATTTGTATCGATTGGCTTTTTGCTCTGCACTAATGCGTGGGTCGTCGGTGTTAGAAAGAGTGTCGAACATATCAAATGGTGAGCCCATATCGAGCTCATTGCCTTTTGCATCAACTAAGGTTAAATCAATCGTTGAACCACGGCTGTGACCCGATTTAGCAGCGATGTAATCACCAAGCAGTTTGTCTTTGCCCAAGTTTGGATAAAACTCAGCTTTAGTGCGGGTATCTTCTAAATCGTTAACCCAACGCACAAAGTGATCAACAGCAAGCTGCGGGCGATAACAATCAAATATTTTTAAGCTCAGGCCTTGGGCTTGCGCTGCTACTTGCACTTTTTTAAGGGCTGTAGCAGCACTGTTGTGCAATAAACATTTTGGCGCATTGTAACCATCAACAGGTTTGCCAACAAAGTTATGATGGCCAAAATAACGAATATCTAACACAGCATTAGGTAGCAAAGCACCAACATCCACAAATTCGCTACGTTTATCATCGCTTGAGTCTGCATAAACATTGCCTGTTAAAATAACAGCAATACTTAACAAGGAAATGGATTTAGTTAAACGAGTCAAAAAAGTGAATGCCATTTTGGTTTTCCATAAATAACTTAATAACGTTCACTATTGCACATTAAATAACTTATTCCAAGATTGGAGACTCAGAAATAGTTGCGAAATCTTGCCCATAACTTGCATTAACTACAGAACGATTGCGGCCCGTTTTTTTAGCCTGATATAAGGCTTGGTCAGCGAGCTTAAGTACTTCATCAATGTTCAGTTGCTCAATCGGCCAACCAGATATACCAATAGATACATTAATGCAGCCAACAGGGTCAATGTAGCTTTCAGATATCCGCATCCGCAAGCGTTCTGCAAGCTGATACGCCCGTTTGACCTCAACTCTTGGCATGATCACAATAAATTCTTCTCCACCAGTACGAGCAACAACGTCGCTATCACGAGTTACATCTAACAAAATTTTAGCAAGCGACTGCAATACCACATCACCAATATCATGCCCAAATTCGTCGTTTACCCGCTTAAAGTGATCAATATCGATTGCCAAAACTGCAAACGGGCAGCGCTGTGCAATAAAATGACTTAACTGCGCATCAAAGCTTCTACGGTTGTGTAACCCTGTTAGTGAGTCTGTCTGTGCTTCTTGACGTAACAAACCAATTTTACTGTGTAATAAACCAACTCCCTTTAACATTGCTTTTCTAAGCTCATTACTTTCAAAATACCATGAACGAATTAGCATTAACTCGCGTGTTGTGGTTGGCTTATCCAGCGTATTTGCGGTTTCAGCAAGTTGCCTCAATGGGCTCGCTATTTTTCTAGCTAATACCCAAATTAATATTAAAGTGATGACACCCACAGGCGCCGTTTTTATGAAGACTTGCCACATTAAATTATCAAGCGGTGCTAATGTGTCTTCAAGGGGTCGTTGTGCAATGACTCCCCAAGGAGCAACAGTTAAAGGAGCAAAGCCAGCCAACATTTCAACCCCTTTGCTATTACTTAATAGTTCAGTTCCGGCTTGCCCTTTCAAAACAGCCTTGATCACAGGGTTTTCAAAAACTTGCTCCCCTATCCTTTTTGTATCAGGGTGATAAAGCAAGCGATGATTCTCATCAACAACATATAAATATGAACCATCGCGATAATAGTGAACTTGTAAAAGCTGGTTTAGAATGCTTGTGCGCTTCAAATATAATGTACCGCCGACATAGCCAATGAATTCACCTTGCTTATCAAATAAAGGCTGAGAAATAAAAATCAGCAAATTTCCCGCCATCGAAATATACGGTTCGCTGATCATCGGGGTTCGATAAGAAAGCGCAGCTTTAGTCCCAAAACTATCAACTTTGCGATTTTTAAGTTTTAAGGATTGCGGTGATACCCCTAAGATATCGCCTTGTTTATTAACAATAATGGTCGAGTTAAAACTGTTAGTTTGTAATCTCAATCGTTCTGCTTCAGCATTTATCAACCCTTGATTATTAAAGTCATTTTCAAGAATTTTACCTACATAAGCCAGTTGCTGCTGCGCCGCCAATAAAAAATTATCGGTGGCCGATACCAGTTTAGCTGCGTAAGCTTTGTGATTTTCAAGCGTTTTATCTATTAGTTGTTGCTTTTGAACTTGATAGCTCGAGTAATAACTGTTTAGAAAGGTGATTAGCGTTGCCGAAAACGCTAATAGTAAAATTAAGCGGCGCAGATTTAAACCTGCCTTAAGACCATTAAGCACTGTAATTCTCACATCAAAGCCCAATGTCCATATCGGGTACATCTAATACATTTATACTAGCAATTTATCACTACAGCCTCTATAAAACTTTCGTCATAATTTGATTTAGCTCAATGATGATGCAATAAAATCAAAATTTATATTGACAAATAAACTTGCCCAAAAGGAATAATTTATTACAATAAAGAAAAAATATAGAAATTTTTCATGTTTAAACATAGTTCTGCGATCATCAATAAACTCCCTTCACATCGCCTGATGGCGTTAGATGTAATGCGCGGTTTGACTATTACCGCAATGATATTGGTGAATAACCCTGGCAGCTGGGGAGCGATGTATTGGCCTTTAAAGCATGCTGACTGGCATGGTTGGACACCTACCGATTTAATTTTTCCGTTTTTTATTTTTATCGTCGGCATGTCTATCACGCTTTCAGTAAATAGCCTGCGTGCTAAAGGGGTCAGTGATCAACACATACTAAAAGCAGGGGTTATTCGTACCATTAAACTCATTGCCCTCGGTTGGTTTTTAGCTTTGTTTTATTACAACTTTCGAGACCCTTCTTTTAGCTGGGTTGATGACAAGTTATTGCAGCTGCGCGTGTTAGGCGTGCTGCAACGTATCGGTTTGGTCTATTTAGTAGCTCTGTGTTGTTATCTTTATTTATCACCTAAGAAAATAGCCATAACTTGCATCACTCTTTTATTGTTTTACGGCGCTGCCATGCTTTATATCCCGTATACCTTGCCAAACGGCGAGGTAGTGAGTGGTTTATGGTTACATGGCAATAACTTAAGTGCCTTCATAGACAATACCGTACTTGGTAGTCATCACCTATATTATGCCAATGCTAAGCCACTGCCATTTGATCCTGAAGGGCTGTTCTCAACACTGCCTGCCATTGCAAGTGCGCTAAGCGGCATATTGGCTGCGGTTTATTTAACTAAGCAACCCGACCTTAAAAAACAAGCCCGTACACTTATCTTACTGGGCACATTAGCCGTTATTGCTGGCTATGCGATTGCACCAATAACACCTATCAATAAAGCCTTATGGACGCCGAGCTATGTGCTATTCAGCTCAGGGCTTGCAGCGATTTTCTATGCACTGTGCAGTGCTATTTTAGATATTTATAAGCTGCGTAGTTGGGGCGCTCCGTTTATTGTATTTGGTGCGAATGCGATATTATTTTTTATGTTTGCGGGCGTGTTTGCACGGCTATTAATTATGATCCCGCTCGGCGATAGCAGTTTAAAAGGCAGTATTTATGGCTTAATACAATTAGTGATCAGTAATGATCACCTCGCTTCATTTAGCTTTTCACTGCTGTTTTTAATGGTGTCTTATGGTGTGATGTACGGCTGCTACCGCAAAGGCATTTTTTGGAAAGTGTAAGCTTTAAAAAATAGATGAGCCAGTCAGCAACTGGCTCATCAAATTAGCAATTAAGCCTGTTTTATTGCATGGCTTTGCTTATCGAGTAGATACAAAATTGACTGATAACTAATGCCACTGTGTTCAGTTAAACCAATTTCGCAACTACGGCTATTAGACACGCCGCGATTACAGTTCTTTGGTACCTGTTGTTTAAGGGTTTTTAACGCATTGCCATTGAGTTCTGGCAAGTTAAAGCCCTTATCACCTGCAAAACCACAACACTCAATATCAGCTGGAATAATCACCTCATTACTACATGCCTTGGCAAGTGATACTAGGCTTTGCTCTTTACCTAATCGCTTAGAACTACAAGTAACATGGAGCATCACCGGCTCTTGCACGGGGGTTACCTGCAAATTAGGCAGTAAATGCTGGGCTGCAAAATCGGCACTTTCATAAATTGTGAGTGCTGTATTTTTCGCGGCATTAAGAGTAGTAAGTGCACAAGGGCTGGCATCAAAAACAATGGGATATTGGCCATTATTTGAAAGCGTCTCGAGCTCAGTAAGTAACTGCTCACTTTTATTTTTAGACTCTTCATTAAAGCCTTTGCTAGCAAATGGCATACCGCAACAAAGTGAATCTACTTGTTGCGGAAGTAGCACTTCATAGCCTGCTTTAGCTGCGAGTGAATAGATAACATCTAGCAGTGGGAGCTTATCATCCGCAAACTTATCGGGGGCAAAAATCCGGCTGGCGCAGCTTGGCATATACACCAACTTTTTCGTTTGTTGGAGCTGCTTGAATTGCTTATTAATTGGTTGCTCAGCTCTTGGCCATGCCGAGTAATAAAGCGGTGTACCAAGCAACTTATTGGCAGGCTTGCTTAGGCTTCTTAGCTTACTGCTGCCGATTGCTTTTTCGAGCACCTGCATCACAGTTAAACCAAACCGTGCACCCTTAGCAACAACCGCAAAATGCTTGCTAGCAAAACGTGATAATGATCGCGCAACTTTGTTCGATGAGGCTTGCTCTGCTCTGAGCGATTTTATAAATTCGCCCGTGTTTATTCCCACCGGGCATTTAAGGCCACAAAGGCCCGTTGCCGCGCATGAATCAATACCTAAGTATTTAAAGTCGGCCTCGATAACACTGAGCTTTTGATTTAACTTCTGCTTGCTTGCTAAATCTTCGGTTGTTAGCAATTGATTGTGTAACTCGGTGCGGTGTCGCCATAAAGTAATACGCTGCCTCGGTGTTAAGCTAAGCCCTTTTGACGGGCAAACAACTTCGCAAAAACCACATTCAATACAGGTATCGATAATATCATCACTTTTTGGCATGACTTTTAAATGCTGAGTGTGAGCATTTTTGTCGTGATTTATAATAACCCCAGGGTTAAGAATATTTTGTTTATCGAATAATGCTTTAAGCGCAACCATCACCGCAAAGCCATCGTCTCCCCATTCGGTGGCAACAAACGGTGCCATGTTACGCCCAGTACCATGCTCAGCTTTTAATGACCCTTTTAGTTCAACCGCCACTAAGTTCGCCACATCAGCCATAAATTGCTCGTATCGGCTTACTTGCTCTGGTGTATCGAAAGCTTGGGTGAATACAAAATGCAGATTTCCGGCAAGGGCATGCCCAAAAATAATGGCTTCATCATAACCATATTTGATAAATAATTGATGCAGCGCATTTACGCCCTCAGCTAATTTATCAAGAGCAAAGGCAACATCTTCAATAATCACAGTAGTGCCAGTTTCGCGCACTGCGCCAACAGCAGGAAAGGTGCCTTTGCGGATATTCCAAAGTGCCGCATTACGGGCGCTGTCTGCTGAAAACTCAATCGCTGCCAGTTGGCTTTGCTTAAACTCAGCAAGAAGTTGTTCGGTGACCTTAGTGAGCACATCGAGAGCCTGTGTATTTTCAGCTCTTAACTCAATTAACAGTGCCGCTGATTGCTCTGGGTAGCTGGCCACTTCTTTTGGCATTATGGCGTGTTCAGATACCGACATCAGGGCACGTTTATCTAGCAGCTCAACGGCCGCAACATCAACTTCACTCAGCCTTTGTACCAGCTCACACACCTTGCTGATATCGTCAAAAATAAAGAAACCTGTGTGTTTGTACTTATGCTCAACCACGGTGTGGTAAGTGATATCGGCGATAAAAGCTAAGGTGCCTTCAGAGCCGATAATTAAGTGCTTAATGATTTCGATTGGATCAGAAAAATCCAGCAGTGCATTTAAACCATAACCCGTGGTATTTTTTAAACGGTATTTATGGGCGATGCGCTCACTCAAATCGGGGTTTTGCTTTACCCTATCAACAAGGCTCATTAGCTCATCAACCCAAAGACTATGGCTTTGTAAAAAGGCATTACAGCTTTGGCTATCAGCCGTATCTAGCACAGTGCCATCGGCAAAAATGAGGGTCATATCTTTTACTGTGTGATAGCTGTTTTGCGCCACCCCACAACACATGCCCGATGAATTATTTGCCGCCATTCCGGCTATTTTGCAGCTATTAATTGAAGCGGGATCAGGGCCAATTTTTTTACCAAACGGGGCTAATACTTGATTTACTCGAGCACCAATGATCGCCGGTTGTAAACGGATTGCCTCGGCGTCATCAATAATCTCAAACTTGCTCCAACTATCGCACAATAAAACTAATACCGAATCGGTAATTGCTTGCCCAGATAAACTCGTGCCAGCGGCGCGAAAAGTAATGGGAACCTGTAGCTCGTTGGCAGTAATGATCACTTGCCGTGCTTGATTTTGATTGCTCACTAATACAATTAACTCAGGGATTAATCGATAAAAGCTAGCGTCAGTCCCGTACGCATAACGGCGCGAGTAATCTTCTATTAATGCAGACTCTGGTAAAAAAGGTTTAATTTGCTGTTTAAATGCGTGCAATCGAGTAAAAGCCATCTCGCCCCCAGGCTTGTCATATTTACGCTGATGATTATGGAATATATTATTACTTTAAATTGTACTAAAAAGCGACCCATTAAATTGATAAATTATCAACTTGCCACGCTTTTCATCAGTATAAAGGTTTGGTTACTTGAGCTTATTAGCCCTATTTGGTGATCTAACTTAGCTTTTTGCAGTCGGACTCAAAAACCGCTAGGGTAGCAAAAAAATACTGTATTTATATTTAAAAACCCATTAACATCAAGAATAATTTATTCTAAAAACTAAATAAGCGTTTTGCTTTGGAGCTTGCTGTGTTAAATAAGTTTGCACTATCGTCACTGGTTATCGGATTAGGATGTTTCATGCCATTACAATCATCATTTGCTGAGTCTGCATTAACTTTAAAACAACAGTTAGGGCAAAAGCTCATGCTTGACCTACGTTATTACTGCGAGCAAGACCCGGGTGAGCAAAAATGCCGTACACCGGTGACAGAACTGCCGGCCGATTTAGCAAATATCATCACTAAACATAACATTGGTGGGGTGATCTTATTTGCAGAAAATATCGATACTGTGCCGCAAGTGATCAAACTTAACAATGACCTACAAAAAGCCGCCGCTAAGTCAGAGTTAGGCTTACCGCTGTTTATTTCGATAGACCAAGAGGGCGGCCGAGTTGCCCGTATTCCTCGTGATGTAGGTACATCGTTTACCGGTAACATGTCGATTGGCGCGACCTATAAAGAACATGGTACCCACTTCGCGACTGAGTCTGCCCGCATTATTGCCGACGAGCTATTAGCACTGGGTGTTAATGTTAACTATGCACCCACGGTTGATGTAAACATGAACCCAGATAACCCCGTTATTAACGTGCGCTCTTACGGTGAAGATCCGCAATTGGTGGCAAAACTAGGTGGTGCCCAAGTAGCTGGGTTTGAAAACAACGGCGTTATTTCATCATTAAAGCACTTTCCGGGGCATGGCGATACCAATGTAGATAGCCACACAGGCCTGCCAAAAGTAATGCATGATAAAGAAACCATTTGGCAGCAAGACTTACCACCTTTTAAAGAAATTATTAAAAACCAACAACCGGGTATGATCATGACTGCACATATCCAATACCCCGCCCTCGACGACAGCACGTTTGTCAGTAAAGAAGGCAAAACCATGATCAAGCCTGCAACGATGTCGCGCAAAATCATCACCGACTTATTACGTGACGAACTTGGTTATCAAGGTGTGGTGATCACAGATGCTCTTGATATGGCGGGGATCAGCCACTTTTTTGAACCAATTGAAGCGGTCGTAAATACCTTTGCAGCGGGTGTTGATATTGCCCTGATGCCAATCGAAATCAGAAGCCCTAAAGACTTAGCTGTGCTTGAAGCCCTGATTGAGCGATTAGAACAAGAAGTACAACGCGGCACGTTAAATGCCAACGAAATGAGTGCTTCTGCTACACGCATTTTAAAACTTAAAGAAAAGTTTAAGCTCACTTCGTTGCTTGATGACAAAGCAGCCATCAAAAAAGCGCAGCTTTTACTCGGTGATCAAAGCCATAGAAAAGTAGAAGCCGAATTAGCATTAGCTGCTATCACTGAAGTGAAAAACGAGAAAAACACCTTACCGCTTAGCATTAAATCGAACAGCAAAGTGCATATTATTATGCCAGACACCCGCAAATGCTATGCTTTGCAGCAGGCGTTAATTGACAACACCGATAAGTTAATCAGCTTTAGCTGCACAAGTTTGCAAGGTTATGAGCCGCTTGCAACATTAAAAGAAATTAACGAAGCGGATATAATCATTGCCGCCAATGCGTCACCAAAACAAAGTGCTGTTGAAGTCGGTGGGATGGATGACTTAGCTGACAACCCGGAGTTTGCAATTGCTAAAGCCGACCAATCTGCGGCATTAGAGTCATTGCTAAAACAAGCAAAATTAGCCCATAAGAAGACTATATTTGTAAGCTTACGTGCCCCTTACGATATTGCCCAATTCGGGAAATTTAGCGACGCTGTACTTGCTACTTATGCTTACAATATTGATGTAGATACTGATGAGAAAATTGCAGGGCCAGCTTTCACAGCACTGGCAAAAGTATTACTAGGAAAAGCTCCTGCAAAAGGACAGCTACCCGTTACTATTAATGATCTGAACTGAGTGTTATTGTAAAACTATCAGTTAAGCATTTGGTAAGGATCGGTATATGCAAAAAAATGCATCATTAACCACTCCCGCAGCTATACGAAAAATGGTTCGCGCAGGAGATTACAGTGGTAATACATCGGGCTTTGCACCGGGCTTTGTGCAGGCTAATTTAGTCATTTTACCCAAACAGTACGCGTTTGATTTTTTGCAGTTTAGTCAAGCAAACCCAAAATCGTGCCCAATTATTGCCTCTAGTCGCTTACCGGGCGTTGCCGATATGCCAAGTGTTGGTGAAGACATTGATATTCGTAGCGATTTACCTCGTTACCGCGTCTTCAAACATGGCCAAATGGTTGAAGAAGTAACCGATATTACCAGTCACTGGCGCGACGATTTAGTCACCTTTTTAATTGGTTGCTCGTTCTCATTTGAAGAAGCGCTGATTGCCGCGGGTCTTGAGATCAGAAACATCAGCGAACAAAAAAATGTGCCTATGTATGTGACCAATATGGCTTGCCAAAGTGCAGGGATTTTTCACGCCAATATGGTTGTAAGCATGCGCCCGATGAAACCTGCCGATGCCATTCGCGCTATCCAAATTTGCAGCCGCTTTCCAAGTGTACATGGTGCGCCAGTGCATTTTGGCGACCCTGCTGCAATTGGCATTAAAGATATTAACAAACCTGAGTTTGGTGATGCGGTGACCATTAAAGAAGGCGAAGTACCGGTATTTTGGGCCTGTGGTGTTACTCCACAAGTCGCGATTGCCAACGCGGCTCCTGATTTTTGTATCACGCATAGTCCAGGACACATGCTGATCACTGATATTCCAAATAGTAAAATGGCAGCGTTATAAATGACGATGAAATTAAACTGCGACCTTGGTGAAAGCTATGGCATGTGGAAAATGGGCTTAGATGAGCAAGTTATGCCACATATTGATATGGCAAATATTGCTTGTGGCTTTCATGCTGGCGATGCCGATGTGATGGCAAACACCCTAGCCCTAGCCAAGCAGCACAAAGTAATGGTTGGCGCGCACCCAAGTTACCCAGATAAGCAAGGTTTTGGTCGCCGCTCAATGGTTATGAGCGAAAAAGAGCTGACCAATTGCCTGCATTATCAAATTGCTGCAATTGACGGTATGGCTGCAGTACATGGTTTAACGCTCGAATACGTTAAGCCACATGGCGCACTGTATAACGACATGATGAGTGACGAGCAAACGCTGAATATTGTCATGCGCGCAGTGGCAAGTTATGCAAAACCATTAAAATTAATGATTTTAGCTACCAACCAAGCTGCCAAACACAAAGTACAAGCCAACGATCTGCAACTAGAACTCATTTTAGAAGCCTTTGCCGACCGTCAATACACAGACGAAGGTAAACTTGTTGCACGTTCTTTAGCGGGCAGCGTACACGACAAAGCGGCGCTAATGGCACAGGTAAAACAGTTAGTTGCACATGGCACAGTTACAACGCGAAGTGGTCAGCAGCTGGCACTTAATGCCGATAGCCTGTGTGTACATGGCGATAATGAAGCGGGTATTGCACTCATTCAAGAGATCAAAGCACTATGTCAGCAAGCCTAAGCGACGCTGCGCTCAGCCAACACATTGAAACCATGATGGTTGAACAAAACCCACGTGGTATGCAGCATTTATACGCAAAACAACTAACGGGTACGTATTTACGCGCAGCAAAATACCTTTATAAAGTACAAGGTACTGTGTTGATAGGTACGGGCTTTGCGGTCAACAATACCTTCGAGACTGATGGTCCGGTTGGTGCAATTGCACTTTACAAGGTACTCGAAAAGCTTGGTAAACAGCCTATTTTGGTTACTGGCAACCCCCTTTACAGAGCCCTGAAAAATGACTTTAACTGTTTTGAGCTACCTATAAATAGCATTGATAATGCACACACTTTTAGCATTAAAGCCCTTGCGCAGCTAAAACCTGAGTGTGTTTTATCAATAGAACGCCCGGGGCTTAACGAGCATCAGCGTTATTATAATATGCGCGGTATTGATATTTCGGAGCATTGCGGCTGCTTTGATTTTTTTGTGACAGAAGCACCTTGCCCCACCATAGCGATTGGTGATGGCGGTAACGAAATAGGCATGGGTAACCTTGCACAGCATATGCAAGCGCTAAACATCACTCCTTGTTTAACAACCTGTGATGAGCTGTTACTCGCCGATGTATCTAACTGGGCAGCATACGGACTCATTGCCTTTTTAAGTCGCTGGCATAACACTGATTTGTTGGCTGATATTGAGCCACTCAACATTTTACATTACCTAAGTGAGCGCGGTAGTGTCGATGGCGTCACCCATAAAAATGAGCTCACCGAAGACGGCCTGCATGCAATGCATGGTCAACAATTAATAACTCGGCTTCGCCAACTTGGCGGCTTTACGACAGAGAATGAGGTTTAACAATGGGCACGGTATACCTAAACGGTGAATACCTTGGCGCTGATGAAGCAAAGATTTCACCCATGGATCGCGGCTTCTTATTTGGCGATGGCATCTATGAAGTGATCCCATCATACCAAGGCAAAATGCTTGGCTTTGGCGCACATATTGAGCGTATGAATAACGGTTTAAACGAACTTGAAATTAAGCTCGATTACAGTGCCGATAGGTGGCGTAAAATCTGTAATGATTTATGCGAGAAAAACCAAGGTGATAATCTAGGGATTTATTTGCACGTTAGCCGCGGCGCCGACACTAAACGAGCCCACGGCTACCCAACTAATATTACCCCGACCGTATTCGCGTTTGCGTTTGAAATTCCGGCAGAGCCAAAAAGCGATATCGACAATGCAACAACTTACACCGTATCACTTGAGCAAGACCGTCGCTGGCAACGTTGCCATATTAAATCAACGGCACTGCTTGGCAACGTGATCCATTTCCAGCACGGTGCAGCAGCGGGCAACAAAGAAACCATTCTATTTAACCGCTTAGAAGAAATTACCGAAGCAAGTTCAAGTAATGTGTTTATAGTAAAAGATGGTGTGATCGGCACGCCACCACTTGATAACCAAATTTTACCGGGGATCACCCGCTGGTTAATCCTCAATATTCTTCACAGTTACAGTAACTTTAAAGTGCAAGAGCGCATTATTAGTAAAGACGAGTTACTTGATGCCGACGAAGTATGGATCACCAGCGCCACTAAAGAAGTTGGCCCAGTTGTAAAAGTAAATGGCAAGTTAGTTGGCGATGGTAAGCCTGGTGCAGTTTGGCAACAAGTGCAAAGCTTGTTTACCAAGCATAAGTTTGATTACTAATTTAATCGCACTCAAAAACAAACGCCTACTGCAAGTAGGCGTTTTTGTTTTAGCTTTTATTTGCTTTATAAGGCCAAGCTTGCAAGAGGCCGTCACTGGTTTCTGAATATAGTTGCTTACCATCGTAAGCCACACTCAGAACCGACGTTCGCTGGCGCTGTTGTTTAGCTTCGTATTCAGCGATTAGTTCACCATCTGCAACGCGATATAAACGCATCTTCATTTTTGGCGAGCCCGTTAATAGCCATTTATCTTGATTAATAAATTGCGATGCGGTGAATTCAATAAAGTTAGAGTATGAGGCCACTTCTGATAGTTCTTTTTTCTTGGCTAAATCAAAGAATACACGATCATCAACCGAGTCAATTGCAAAGCCCAAGCTTGCTGTTTTATTTAAAGTAACGTGATTCACTCTGGTCGCTAAACGCTCTTCAAAACGAGTGCTGCCATCGCTCGTTGACCAAAGCTTTACGTACTTGTCGCTCGAGCCGGTAAACGCCCACTGACCATCAGCCGATAACGCCACGCTATTAATATCTAAACGATGAATATCAAAACGCTTAGTATCACCTGTACGGGTATTTATTACCTCAGCCTTGCCGCTACGATAAGCGATAACCAACGTATCGCCTACGGCTGAAATAGCGATGTCTCTGGCGATTTCTTGCCCGGTGAGCCAAGTACCAATGCTACGCCCAGTGCGAGTATCGTATAAAGTCACCGATAATCGATTTGAAATGAAAAAACGAGATTTGTTAGCGCTAAAACCCACAAGCTCAACATGTTCAGCGCCCTGCCCTGTTATACAATCGTATAGACGCGCTTTTAACTGATTATCCCAAACGCACACCTCAGATTGGGTTGCCACTAACGCGTGACTAGCATCCTCGGTTAGTGCCGTGGCACTTAGTAACTCATTGCCATGGGCAAACTCACTACTAGCAGGGGCAGTAAACACCTCACCTCCACCACAGCCCACAAGGCTTAGTGCAAATACACAAGCAAGAGGTTTAAACAGTTTCGACGTCATGATTATTCTCAATTTTATAATTATTTTGTATAGAGGCAGTGTAATGAAAATAAGCGGAAGTTGGTAGGGGAACTAGCTGTCAGCTTTCAGCCGTCAGCCATCAGTTTTTGTAGGCGTGAAATTTATTTCGCGCGAAGCGCTGGCAGCTGTGCGGTGCAGCGGCGCGCCATGCAAGCATGGCGCCTACAAGAAACGATTATTGGTCTGTTCTGCTCACGATTTCGTAGCCTTTGGCTTCATAATCGTTGATGCATTTTTGAAATTTATTTTGAAGTTTTATTTCATCAAAAAAGCCTAGTGAGTATGCATCACACTTTACTTTCATATGTTCACTGTTTTCCAAAACCGCATTTAGTTTGAGCTCAGCAAAACCAAATTTATAGGCTAATTCTGTGAACTGTGAATACAGAACCAAAAGCAGTACAGCAAGAAGGGTAAGCGTTAGTGTATTTTTCATTTTTATTTCCTTTAAAAGTGTTGGTAAAAAGACTGGAGCAATTATCGAACCAACAATGTAACCTCATATAAATCAATAAAATGGATTATTCACACAAAAGCATAGTTGATATTTTCACCAATAAATAGTGAAAAAGACAACTATTTACTAAAATAAATACTACTTTGGAGTGATGAGTGTTTTTTAGGTGCGAGGGACGAGGTTGAGGGTGCTTTAACGCCGAACAACCCCCTTCCAATTCGCTGCAAAAATGGATAACCCTTAACTATGAACAAACATATGAACTAATAATCAAATATTACAAAAAGTTGAAATTACTTTGCGATTGCTAAATGTTTTCTTTATCATTTTAGGTACAGACAACATTACAAGGAAGCAATATGTCTTGGTCAAAACTTAATAAAACTATCAATGCTAACTCTGTTATTCCACTTGACGCCCTTAGCTGTCGCGATTTTGGTGTTAAACTACCCGCTGATTTTCCTTTCCGTAAAGTAAAATTTACTTGCCAAGCACTGGCGATGCTATCCCAACTGAATGACTATGATATAAAAATGGTTTGCGCTGATATTATGCAAATATGTGCCAACCCTAATGCGCAAAACTCAATCAAACATAGTCGTAATCCGTTAAGACGCTTATGGCGGACTAAATACCCGTTTCGCAATTATCATTTTTTGATTGAGTATTCACTAAAAAATGGTTTTATAAACCTAGAAGACATCTTATTTGATAAACAATTATACGGCTCTAAAGAAACATTTTCTGCTGAACGTACTATGTTATACGAGGTGAAAAGACGGAGCAGCCATAGCTATGATAAAGCTATGAATAAGAAAGAATTAGATAAAGTCCGAGAGGCATGGGACCAAGAGAAAATAATTCCGACAACGCGAATCAATACTGAACATGCTGCAGTTAACGGCATGTTGAATGAACTGACTAAAGCGGCTTGGTTAATGGGCACCCACTTAGATAGTGCCTATGAAGGAGATGGCATTAAAGCATATACCTTGTTCCATAACCCAACGGATCGTGTCAAACTTGATTTAGTAGAGTGTGCATTTGATAAACGGTTAGGGACAAAGTCACACAATGCGCAGCATTTAGCAGCGGTTCTTGCGCAAAATAGCCAACAAGGTAAACAGGTTAAATGGCTTGCCCACAGTCAGGGGGCCATTATCTTTTGTGCCGCCCTTGAGCACTACCGTATTTATTACGGTAAACCACTTACAAGCCAGCAATTAGCTGTTCATGGATCAGGCTCTAATATAGAGCGCTTGAAACGCATAGCTAACAGCACTGGCTTAAAAGTAGTTGCAATACGTAACAATCCATATGACTTAGTGCCTAACCTAGCTGGACGTAATGATTTATCGGCAAGTAGTTTTGTTCGCTCTATGAAGTTTAGGGGTCTTGTAACTGGTGAAGACGCAGGTGCTAGCCCACATACGCTACCTTTTTTAGGTTTAGTAACCTATGCCGATCAGCTACAAATGTTAGGCTATAACGATAAAGCTGATATTGTTAGAAAGTTTATAAAAACCCTACCTATAACGGATGCAAGATTATGATTAAACTAGCTAAAGCATTTTACCGTGGCTTTATAGGTGGCCCTAACTTTGATAATTGTGTACACCACCGCCTTATTTTAGAAGATAAGTTGCTTACGCTAGATATACCAGACAGTAACGTTGCTGCAGCAACCTCGACAATTGATATCTCTTTTCCTTACAACTCAAGAAGCTGGTTTGAACAAAACAAAGAAGATGATTTCCAGCATGAATTTGTTCATATGCTCATAGAGCTTTGGATGTACCTCCCGCCATTAAATTATTTACCAAGCAGCGAATATGGCATGCTCAGCTGCCAACTACGCATAAAGCAAACCGATAAGATAAACGTTTTAGATCCCGAGCAATTAAAACATTTTGTGATTAATGAATATGATACCTTTCACTGGGGGCCGAGTGGTGTTAACACAGAAATAAAAAATGATACCACAGTTGAATCATCTAAGAGAGCTAACCCTTGGGATGATGAGGCTTTGAAAGAAGAAATTGAGGGGCGTATCGAAGTTTACGGCAAACCCCCAATACCTCCTGCAAAAGAGGTAATCATCAATAAACTTACTTGGGTATTTTATCAAATCAAAAGAAGTAATAGCCGCTCCCACCAAGACTACTATTGCTTACCACTCAGTGAGCATGCATTTCTAGAGGTGAAGTTTAACCATCGTGTTGACCGCTCTGATAAACATAAAAAGTGGTCAAAACATGCCTTAGCATCCCAACAACGGATTATGGAAACAATTAAGCTCAATGACATACCCGCTGAGCATGATAATTTAATAACAGATAACGCTGAGAAGCATGGTTAAATTACTTAGAGCATTTATACGCGGCTTTATTGGTGGCCCTAACTTTGATAATTGTGTACACCACCGACTTATTTTAGAAGATAAATTGCTAACGCTAGATGTGCCAGACAGTAATGTTGCTGCAGTCCCTTCAACAATTGATGTCTCATTCCCTTACAACTCAGAAAGTTGGTTTGAGCATAATAAAAAAATATATCTATATCATGAATATGTACATATGCTCACTGAAAACTGGATGTATTTACCACCTGTTAGCTATTTACTAAGTAGTGAGTATGGCATGCTTAGTTGCCAACTACGCATTAAACAAACAAATAAGATAAAAGTACTTGATATTGATCAGTTGAAGCATTTTGTGATTGATGAATACGATAGATTTCATTGGGGACATGAGGGGCGAAACGTTAGTATTACCAAAGAAGTCAAAGCTAGAAGGGCTAAAAGTTCAGTCGATTGGACAGAAGCTGAAATAAACGAAGAAATCAAAGAGTATATAAAATTGCATGGTTATCCTCCTCTCCCTCCTGCAAAAGAAATAGTTCTCAATCAGCTAACTTGGGTTTTTTATCAAGAAATAAGAGATAATGATCGCTCTCACCAAGACTACTATTGCTTACCACTCAGTGAGCATACATTTTTAGAGGTGAAATTTAACCACCGTGTTGACCGCTCAGATAAACACAAAAAGTGGTCAGAACATGCTCTTGCATCGCAACAACGGATTATGGAATCAATTAAGCTCAGCGACATACCCACTGAGCACGATAACTTGATAACAGATAACGATGAGAAGCATGGTTAAATTACTTAAAGCATTTATACGCGGCTTTATTGGTGGCCCTAACTTTGATAATTGTGTACACCACCGCCTTATTTTAGAAGATAAGTTACTTATAGTGGATATACCAAAAAGCCATGTTGCTGCTGTAAGTAAACCAGTCGATGTGTCATTTCCTTATAGCTCAACAAGTTGGTTTAATCAGCAGAAGAAAAATTATTTACAGCATGAATATGTTCATATGCTTACAAAGAACTGGATGTATCTTCCGCCAGTGAGTTATCTGCCAAGCAGCGAATATGGCATGCTTAGTTGCCAGTTACGTATAAAACAAACCCAGAATATCAATGTTCAAGATACTGAACAGTTAAAGCATTTTGTGATTAATGAATACGATGTTTTTCATTGGGGACCTGAGGGTAGAAATACTGAAATCGAGAATGATACCACTTTAGAATCTAGTAAAAGAGCGAACCCTTGGATAGGAGATGCATTAAAAAAGGAGATACTAGAACGAGTGGAAATTTATGGCTACCCGCCACTACCTGCAGCAAAAGACATAGTTATCGATCAACTAACTTGGGTTTTTTATCAAGAAATAAGAGATAATGATCGCTCTCACCAAGACTACTACTGCTTACCACTCAGTGAACATGCTTTTTTAGAGGTGAAGTTTAACCACCGCGTTGACCGCTCTGATAAACACAAAAAGTGGTCAAAACATGCCCTTGCGTCGCAACAACGGATTATGGAATCAATTAAGCTCAATGACATACCCGCTGAGCATGATAACTTGATTGCTGATAATTCAAGGTATGTTTAAAATTTCCATCTTTTCAAATGCTTCAAAGAGGCTGCAAATAGCTTAATCTAATCTGCGATATAGAATCTCGACTACATAAGCTAGGCCCTGTTTCCTAGAGCCTAGCGCCTGTTAACTTTCAATCTGATAGCTGACGGCTGAAAGCTTACAGCTCACTTTCCCTCGCTCACTCCCCTCACCCATGCGTAAAACAGAACACATTAAGTTTATTACCGTCTAAGTCTCTAAAGTATCCCGCATAAAAGCCGGGCATTTCACGTGGACCGGGGGCGCCTTCGTCTGTGCCACCTAGTTCTATGGCTTTTTTATAAAAGGCATCTACTTGGGCGGGGGTTTCGACTGCCAGAGCAATCATAGTGCCGTTACCTACTGTGGCTTTTTCATCGTTATAAGGTTTGGTAATAGCAAAACCGGGCTTATCTTGACCAGTGCTCCATGCGACAAAGCGGTCAGTTTCTAAAAAGCGCTCGGCGTTTAAAGTGGCGAACAATTCATCGTAATACTTTACTGCTTTAGCTAGGTTGTTAGTGCCTAACATGGTGTAACCTATCATTGTGTGCTCCTTACGTTTAAAAGTGTCTGTACTCAACATAAAAGGGAAATGACCATCTGTCTATTGATTTCTCCATTCATCGCAATGGACTATATTTCTGATGGTTGTTACTTTATAACAGGTTAACACGCCCTAATTTCTGCTCACTAACAAGGAAATAAAATGAAGTTTAAAACGTCTTTAGCACTGCTTGCAGCAGCCAGCTTTTACAGCCATGCAGGAGCTAGCAATACCTTTCAACTTGAAAATGTTTTTGATCTTGAATACGCCAACCAAATAGAAATGACAAAAAATGGCGATACAATTTACTTTGTGCGTAATCGCATGGATATCAAAAGCGACCGTAAAGTCAGTAATATTTGGTCAGTAAACCCAGATGGTAAAACCATGCTACCGCTAACATCTGGCGTGCATATGGATTACTCTCCGGTGTTGTCACCAGATGAAACTCGTTTAGCGTTTATTTCTACCCGAGATGGTAGCAGCCAAATCTATGTAAAATGGTTAAAAACCGGTAACGTAGCAAAAATTAGTAACCTAACGCAAAGCCCTGGCGGATTAACTTGGACGCCAGATGGTAAACAATTAGTGTTTAGTCAGTTTGTGCCAGCAAAATCAGCAAGCCCAGTGTCTTTACCGGGCAAGCCAGAAGGCGCTAAGTGGGCTGAGCCAGCTAAATATATTGACGATACCTATTACCGTGCCGATGGCGGTGGCTACTCTGAAAAAGGTTATCGTCACTTTTTTATCATCAGTGCAACGGGCGGCAATGCACGTCAATTGAGTTCTGGTGATTTTGATCATGGTGGTGCTATTAGCTTTAACGAACAAGGCGATGCGTTTTATTTTTCGGCTAATCGCTATGAAGACAATGAATTACACCCAACTGAATCTGAAATCTATAAACTTAGCTTAGCGGATCGTTCAATTACCCAAATAACAGACCGTAAAGGCCCAGATTCACGCCCTAAAGTCTCGCCAAATGGTCGTTATCTAGCATACACAGGTTACGACGACAAAAAAACTAACTATGAAAATAACGACATTTATTTACTTGATTTAAAATCAGGTAAAACCTCGGTACTCACTGCTGATTTAGACCGTAGTGTCGAAGATATTAAATGGGATGATAGCGGCAGAGGCCTTTATTTTAGCTACGATAGTGAAGGTAAAACACACCTAGCTTATCAGCCGCGTAGTGGTAAACATAAGGTGATTACCTCACAGATTGGTAGTGTCGCCTTTGGTCGCCCATATTCAGGTGGTGACTTTGATGTGAGCGAAGATGGTGAAGTTGCATTCACACTTGCAGATACCCAGCGTCCAGCTGATGTAGCATTAATTAAGCGTGGTAAAACGGCGCGTTTAACACAATTAAACGAAGATGCGCTGGGCGACAAAGAGCTAGCTAAGGTTGAAGAAATTTGGGTTAAATCAAGCCACGATGGCTTGGCTATTCAAGGTTGGATTGCTTA
Organism: Pseudoalteromonas sp. BZK2; assembly: GCF_014349195.1. Lineage (NCBI taxonomy): Bacteria > Pseudomonadati > Pseudomonadota > Gammaproteobacteria > Alteromonadales > Pseudoalteromonadaceae > Pseudoalteromonas > Pseudoalteromonas sp. BZK2. Next base: position 84,231 of record NZ_JACSOG010000005.1, read on the forward strand.
CCCGCCGGGCTTTGATAAAAACAAAAAGTATCCACTTGTTTTAGAGATCCACGGCGGTCCTGTTGCAAACTACGGCCCTCACTTTAGCCCTGAAGTACAATTATACGCAGCCAAAGGGAATGTTGTGCTGTATATGAACCCACGCGGCAGTGACTCATACGGTAAAGAATTCGCGCAAACAATTCATCATAACTACCCAAGTAATGACTTTGATGACTTAATGACAGGTGTTGATGCTGTCATCAATAAGGGCTTTATTGATGAGAGTAAGTTGTTTGTCACCGGCGGTTCAGGTGGCGGTGTTTTAACTGCATGGATTGTAGGTCATACAGACCGCTTTGCAGCCGCTGTTGTTGCTAAACCTGTTATCAATTGGATCAGCTTTGTACTAACTGCTGATTTCTACCCTTTCTTTGCTGACTATTGGTTCCCAGGTAAACCATGGGACAACATTGAGCATTATATGAAGCGCTCTCCAATTAGCTATGTGGGCAATGTAAAAACACCCACTATGCTGTTAACTGGTGAATCAGACTATCGCACGCCGATTTCTGAAACCGAGCAATTTTACCAAGCGTTAAAGCTTCAAGGCGTTGATACAGCGATGGTGCGTATTCCTAATGCCTCACATGGTATTACCGCGCGCCCATCAAACCTGATGACCAAAGTCGCCTATATTCAATGGTGGTTTGATAAACATAGTAAGTAGTTGCGGGTTGCGAGCAATAGTTTAGGTGCGGCTTTATGCCGCGCCATATATAAACCATAACGCGGGATAAACCCGCTGCTATTTTCTAACTTTTGAATTTCAATCTGATAGCTGACGGCTGAAAGCTGACAGCTCTCTTTTCTGTAAACCCCCTTTACAGTCAAAATATGAGTAACTCCTTACATACATTTCTCAAATATCGGACATTAATCCAAAAGCAGTTAGTAAAAAATCGGTTTATAGCCAAAATCAGTAACTTGAGTTAGTAAAAAATCGGTTTGTGCCGCTAAAAACCTAGCTTCAGTTAGTAAAATTTTGGTTTGTGAGGGTATTGAGTTGGTAAAAAATCGGTTTATGGCTTGAGTGAGTTAATAAAAAATCGGTTTGTAAATCGCAAGATTTTACAAAACAGCATTAAATTGCCGTTTATATGACCTAATTTTAGCCATTCTAGAGGCTGTGCTCTGCCAATAAGCCCTAAATTAAGGTTCATGAGGCGGAGGTAGTTAAATACTGATCTAAAATTCTAACGCTGGTAAATGCGTGATCTGTATTTTTATAAAGCTAGTAAATGGCTGATCCAAGACTTGGTTAAAGAGTGATCCGAACTACGAGATACGAGATACGAGATACGAGATGCGAGGTGAGAAATGCGAGTCTGATGGCTGACGGCTGAAAGCTGACGGCTAAAATGTGAAAAAGGGCCCGAAAGCCCCTAACAACATTATTGAATAGCTATAAAGGAAACTACATTACAACTTGGTTAGAACTGGTTCATGGTATTTGCTTCACCACCGGCTTTAAGCGCATTTTCACCAGAGAAGTACTCTTTATGAGTATCACCAATGTTAGAACCTGCTAGGTCTTGGTGTTTCACTGATGCTTGCTCACGGCGGATTTCTTGACGTTGTACGTCGCGAACATACGCCAGCATTCCTAGGTCGCCGAAATAGCCTTCTGATAGAATATCAGTGCTTAGCGCCGCTGTATGGTAAGTTGGTAGCGTGATTAGGTGATGGAAGATACCCGCTTCACGTGCACCATCTTTTTGGAAGTTTTGTACAAGTACATCTGCTGCCGCAGCAAGCTCTGTGTCATCCATTTCTGGCGCCATTAATGCTTTATTGTCATCGATGCTTGGGTAAGCAGATAGGTCTTTACCTTGTTCTTGCCACTCAGCATATACTTGCTCACGGAATTTAAGTGTCCAGTTGAACGACGGTGAGTTGTTGTATACCAGCTTAGCATTTGGTACTTGCTCTTTAACGCGGTTTACAAGCTCAGCGATTTGTTTAACGTTTGGCTTTTCTGTTTCAATCCACAGTAAGTCTGCGCCTGATTGTAAGCTAGTTACACAATCAAGAACTACGCGGTCTTTCTCTGTACCTTCACGGAACTGGTATAAACCATTATCTAAACGTGTTGGTTTGCAAAGCTGACCATTCAGCTTCATTGCAGTGTCGCCTTCGTTTAAGTCATCTACATTGTTTACTGGTGTTGTTTCAAGGAACGACGTGTATTGGCTAGCAAGGTCGCCAGGAGTTTTAGATACTGGCACTTTTTGAGTAAGACTTGCACCTAATGAGTCTGTGCGAGCAACAATAATACCGTTATCAATGCCAAGCTCTAAGAATGCGTAACGAACTGCGTTAATTTTTGCTAAGAAATCTTCATGCGGTACAGTTACTTTACCAGCTTGGTGACCACATTGTTTTGCGTCAGATACTTGGTTCTCGATTTGGATAGCACATGCACCCGCTTCAATCATCTTTTTAGCAAGTAGGTAAGTTGCTTCTTCGTTACCGAAACCCGCATCGATATCAGCAATAATTGGCACAACATGGCTTTCGAAGTTATCGATTTTATTTAGCACTGCTTGAACGTCACCGCCGTTTGCTTTCGCTTCGTCTAGGTCTTTGTAAAGGTGGTCGAGCTCACGTGCATCAGCTTGCTTTAAGAAAGTGTAGATTTCTTCGATTAGCGCTGGAACAGACGTTTTTTCATGCATACTTTGGTCAGGTAATGGACCAAACTCAGAGCGAAGTGCCGCAACCATCCAGCCACTTAGGTATACATAGCTGCGTTTAGTTGTTTTATTATGACGTTTAATTGCCATCATCATTTGCTGTGCAGTAAAACCATGCCAACAACCTAATGATTGTGTGTATTGGCTGTGATCAGCATCATAAGCTGCCATATCTGCACGCATAATGTCTGCAGTATATTGAGCAATGTCTAGACCCGTACGAAAACGGTTTTGTAAGCGCATACGGCTAGCGTATTCTGGGTTGATTGACTGCCACGTTTTGCCTTGTGTTTGACATAAGGTAGCTAAGTTATCGGTTTCGCGTTGATATGTTGTCATAATAAAAATCCTTCGAACGGGTTATCTATTTTTTGTTAGTGAGAGTGGCTACTTGGCGTTTGCTTCGTAGCGCTTAATTCAACATTAGGCGGATTTTTGGGATTTAGTAAATTTATAGTTGTTATTGCCACTATATTTTTAGTGAATGACAAATAACCTGCTTATTAGCCTTTTTTACGATATGGTTGAGCCATGAATGATCAATTTAAGCTCGTTTAAAGGACATTATTATGACCACTCTCTCACTTAACGGTTTAAGCGTTGCTCAACAACTTGCACAGTTTGTTGAACAGCAACTTTTACCAGGAACAGGCATTAGCACAGACACTTTTTGGCAAGGTTTTGCTGATATCGTCAACGAACTAACACCTATCAATCGTGCGCTTTTAGAAAAACGCGAACAACTACAAGCAAAGATTGATGACTACCATAAACAGCAGCCGGTATGGGATGCGGCTAACTATCAAGCATTCCTTGAAGACATAGGCTACCTCGTTCCTGAGCCAGCTAGCTTCAGCATAGAAACAGAGCAAGTAGAGCCTGAAATCGCAAGCACTGCAGGGCCGCAGCTTGTTGTGCCAGTGAGTAATGCACGCTTTGCCTTAAACGCCGCAAATGCGCGCTGGGGCTCACTGTATGATGCGCTATACGGCACAGATGTATTAAGTGAAGACGACGGCGCTGAGAAAGGCTCTACATACAACCCTGTGCGTGGCTTTAAAGTCATGGCTTATGCTCGCCAGTTTCTGGATAAAGCACTGCCTTTAGCAAACGGCTCACACATCGAAAGCACCAGCTATGCAGTGGTTAATAATGAGCTTTTAATCACATTACGTGATAGTAGTCAGGTTCGCCTAGCAAACCCTGAACAACTTATTGGTTACCAAGGTGAAGCGCAAAATCCAAGCGCTATCTTATTGAAAAATAATGGCTTACATATTGAGCTACAAATAGACCATCATCACCCAATAGGCCAAGCAGATAAAGCAGGCCTTAAAGATGTACTACTAGAAGCAGCCCTTACAACGATTATGGACTGTGAAGATTCCGTTGCTGCCGTTGATGCCGAAGACAAAGTAAACGTCTATCAAAACTGGCTTGGTTTAATGCAAGGAAACCTAGTAGAAGCATTTAACAAAGAAGGTAAAACCATTGAACGCCGTTTAGCAGAAGATCGCCAATATCAAGGTGTCAATGGCGAAACAATCACGCTAAAAGGCCGCAGCATGATGTTTGTGCGTAATGTTGGCCACTTAATGACTAATCCAGCTATCCAAGATAGTGAAGGCAATGACGTGTTTGAAGGCATTATGGATGCCATTATCACTAGCACCGCTGCACTTCATGACTTAAAAGGTACAGGTAGCCTTAAAAATTCAACGGCTAATAGTATTAATATTGTTAAGCCAAAAATGCATGGTCCAGAAGAAGTTGCCTTCACTAATACCCTGTTTACCCGCGTTGAGCAGCTGTTAGGCTTGCCTACAAACACCATTAAAATGGGTATTATGGATGAAGAGCGTCGTACTTCAGCTAACTTAAAAGCCTGTATTTTCGAAGCTAAAAAGCGTGTTGTATTCATCAATACCGGCTTCTTAGACCGCACTGGTGACGAAATTCATACTTCAATGCAAGCAGGTGTAGTACTGCCAAAAGGCGCTATTAAGCTTGAACCTTGGATCAGCGCATACGAAGATCGCAACGTAGATATTGGTCTTGCAACTGGCCTTAGTGGTAAAGCACAGATTGGTAAGGGTATGTGGCCAATGCCAGATAAAATGGCGTTAATGATGGAACAAAAAAGTGGTCACCCGAAAAGTGGTGCAAATACCGCGTGGGTGCCCTCTCCTACTGCTGCAACACTGCATGCCATGCATTATCATGATATTGATGTATTTGCCTGCCAAAAAGCACTTATGGACCGCAAAGAAGCAAGCCTTACCAGCTTACTCACTCCGCCGCTTATGAAAGATGCCAGCAGCTTAAGCAAAGAAGATATTCAAGCCGAACTTGATAACAACGCTCAGGGTATTTTAGGTTATGTTGTGCGTTGGATTGACCAAGGTATTGGTTGCTCAAAAGTACCAGACATCAACCATGTCGGTTTAATGGAAGACCGTGCCACACTGCGTATTTCAAGCCAGCACATGGCCAACTGGCTGTATCATGGCGTTTGTTCTGAAGAGCAAATTAGAAAAACCATGGCACGTATGGCGAAAGTTGTTGATGGTCAAAATGAAGGTGATCCGGCCTACAATAATATGGCTGATTCAGCCGAAACTTTAGCACAAAGTGTTGCTTATCAAGCTGCATTAGCCCTTGTATTAGAGGGAATTAAACAACCTAGTGGCTATACTGAACCATTATTGCATGCGTTCCGTATAAAGTATAAGTCGTTAAATTAGCCACTACACAACTCCCCTTCGAGTTTCATGTGTCGTTCATAGCAGCCCTAGGGCTGCTTTTTTTTTGCTAATATCAACTGATACCAATCCGCAATAATACTTAATTATTTTGAGGGATTAAACCTGTCGCTACCTGCGTTAAAAATTTCTGATTTAGAACAACTAAATAACGAAACTTTTGCCTTGTTATCAACGAGGTTTTATTGCCTCAAAATAGACCACTAAATTAAGCGTATTGGTATAAACTCATAACGACAGTGAATAGCCACCATTCATGGCATAATGAAAATCTATTAAAAAAGGGGCATTTGTTACCAAATGCCCCTTTTTACGTACTAATACGTACTAATACGTACTAATTTTTTAAAAATTAGTTTTTAACAATCGCATTGTGATAAACGTTTTGCACGTCATCACAGTCATCAAGCATAGAAATAAACTTTTCAAAGTTTGCGATATCATCTGGATCAGTGATGTCAGTATGAACTTGTGGAACAAACGTGATTTCGTCTACTTCAAAGTTGATACCTTCAAATGCTTCTTCAAGAGCTGTTTTTGCTTTGTAGTACTCAGTATGTGGAGCGAATACAGATACTTTGCCGTCTTCTACTTCTACATCTGTTACGTCTACATCAGCCATCATTAGTGCTTCAAGTACAACTTCGTCGTCATCGCCTTCAAAGCCTAAAACAGCTAAGTGGTCGAACATATGCGCTACACAGCCCGGTGTACCAATTTTTGAATCTGTTTTAGTGAACGGTAAACGTACATCTTTAATAGTACGGTTAGGGTTATCAGTTAAACAGTCCACAATAACCATACAGTTACCCGGGCCATAGCCTTCGTAACGTGCTGGAGAGTAGTCTTCCCCTGCTCCACCGGCTGCTTTTTTGATTGCATTATCGATTACGTGTGCTGGAACTTGGTCTTTTTTTGCACGCTCAATAATACGTTTTAGCGCTTGGTTTACTTCTGGATCTGGTTCGCCATTTTTAGCAACAACGTAGATTTCTTTACCGTACTTAGAATTTACTTTAGTTTTTGCATTGGCTGTTTTAGCCATGGCGTTTTTGCGGACTTCAAATGCTCTGCCCATCTTATGCCTCTATGAATACATTTGATAATTGCCGATATTTTAGCAACTCATGACCGCTTGGGCTAGTACTAGGGCATTTTGAAAAATAAAAAACTAACAATAAATCTCAGGAAAAATAAAAAACAAAGCTATTTAACATAACACTTTATTTTCTTGAAAAGAGTCAACCAAAGTAGGCAATTCTGAAAAATGATGCATTACATAATCGGCCTGATTCGCATATTCAGGAATTTCATCTGGCGCGTACAAGCAAGCACGCATGTTGGCATTGTGAGCTGCTTGTATATCAAATAAATAATCGCCGACATAAAGTAACTCAGACTGATCAAGCTCCCATAATGTCGCAATCGCATTTAAAGCACTTGGATCAGGCTTAGCAGGCGCATCAGAGCGAGTCAGCACGGTTTCTATTGGTAAGGGATTATTCTTTAATTTAATGGCAGCTGCACGGTCGTAGTTGCGAGTCACAATCGCCATCGGGATGTTATTTTCTTTCAGCCTCGTAATTGCCTCAGCAACGCCTGGCAATAAATGCGCATGCTGCGCATCAATAAGTTCATGCTGATGAACAATATTCATCGCTTCTTCACGCATGTAAGGCGAAGGTAACGAAGCAATGTAAGCAAGTAAGTCATTATCAAGCGGACAGCCTACCTGTGCTTTGATCAGTGAAAAATCCAACTCCGATGAAACCAAAGTACCATCTAAGTCAAAAATTACGCCACGGATATTGTTGTCATGGATAGTCATATAAATCCCTGTATATGAGAAGTGGGAAAATGTTGATGCCCATTAATAAGATAGTTTACGAAATGGGTTTATTAAAGGATCAAAGGATTAAAAAAGTAACTTTTTTAATCCTTTAGGACTGCTATTACTCTGGATTGACCGGTTCAAATCTAGCTTCAAGCCAAGTATCATCTTGGCTAAAGGTCAGCGTTTTTACCTTACCTTTACCCTCAATATTTACCATATTCACTTGTGTTGGCCATAGGTCGCGAAGTGCTCCGTTGCTCATTCGAATACCATTAATTCCCTCAGGGATCATGACTTCTTGATAAACCCAAAAGAATTTACCATCAACTTGCGCACCCACATCTTTAAGCTCAAGCGGCTTGCCATCTAAAGTTTGTAGAGCAATATGTGACTCAACATAATCAGCAAAACGCTTCTGATCTTCTTTATTTGATAAAATATCAGCATTGCCGTCAAACAAATATTCAACGGCGTGCTCTGTATCATGTAAATAAAAACGATGCATCAGCTCAATATTGTTGGTGCGTTTGTTAAATAACACGGTAGTCACAGACGCTTTTAACTGGTGCGCCATGGTTGGCGCACTCAGTAATAAAGCAAAAATAATGGCTATAAAGCGCATTATTGTTGCTCCTGGGCATCATTTTCGTCGTCTTCTTTCAGCTCAGTTTTAATATCTTGCATGATATCGCGGCTGACTTTCGCTTTACTCTTCTCACGTTTGTACACTTCAATACGTGATGGAATAATACGACGCGGGTAGTTATTGTTTTCTACATCAACATCCGCTGTTTCCCAGCGAGGGTCCACTGTAACAGACACTAGGTTTTTACCTTTTTCTGTAACAATTAGCTTTTGTACATGCTTGTGGTTACGACGCCAGATTTCAGCCGGAATGTACTGCTCTTCTTTCGTACCATCTTCATAAGTAAGCTCTAATAAGATAGGCATGACTAAACCACCTAAGTTTGAGAACTCAAGTACGTAGTAGTTTTTATCTTCTTTGATTGCACGCTCAAACGTTTTACGCTCCCAAGGCTCTAATCCTTTAAGGAATTTGTTATACGCGTTACGCTCTTTGTTAGTTACTGTGAAACGGTCGTTTTCGTCGTAGAAGTCAGTTACATCTGGGTTTTCTTCAACCCACAGTTTTTTACCTTCTTCTTTATTACGTTTTACGAATAACGGCATTGGCTTGTCAGCTTCGATATCACGTAAACGATTAAAGTCGATATCAGGATTTTTGGTATCTAAACGAAGTTGGTAAACCTTGTCTAGCGAGATATCAACGTGATCTGTGGTGTAGAACCAACCACGCCAGAACCAATCAAGGTCAACACCTGACGCTTCTTCCATAGTGCGGAAGAAATCAGCAGGAGTAGGGCGCTTGTATTTCCAACGCTGTGCATATTCTTTGAATGCAAAGTCGAATAGCTCACGGCCAAGGATCACTTCACGTAAAATGTTAAGTGCAGCAGCAGGCTTAGTATAAGCATTAGGGCCTAAACGTAATACGCTGTCTGACTGTGTCATAACAGGCACTTGGTTTTCAGACTTCATGTACTCAACGATGTCGCGAGGCTCAACCCCCCAAGGAATAGTGTGGTCCCATTCGCGACCAGCAACACCATCTAAGAAGCTGTTAAGGCCTTCATCCATCCACGTCCATTGACGTTCATCAGAATTGACGATCATAGGAAAGTAAATGTGGCCAATTTCATGGATAACCACACCGATCAAGAAGCGTTTTTCTGCTTGCGAGTAGGTACGAGTTCCATCTTCTTGTAGATCTGTACGCGGGCCATTGAAGGTGATCATAGGGTATTCCATACCGCCTACAGGGCCATTTACAGATTGAGCAACTGGGTAAGGGTAGTCAAACGAGAAGCGTGAATACACTTCCATTGTATGAACTACTGACTCAGTAGAATACTTCTTCCAAAGGTCACCACCTTCTTTAGGGTAAAAAGACATCGCCATTACTAACGGCTGATCTTTACCGCCTTGATGATAGCCTTTTGCATCCCACATAAACTTACGTGAAGAAGCCCACGCAAAGTCACGTACATTTTCAGCTTTAAAATGCCATGTTTTCGTTTTGTTTGTGCCTTCTTTTTCGTTTTCTAACGCTTCTTCTTCAGTCACGATGAAAACAGGGCGCTTAGCATCTTCAGCTTGTTCAAGACGCTTACGCTGTGTGCTAGTCAGAACGCTGCTTGGGTTATCAAGTTGACCCGTTGCCGATACGATATGGTCAGCAGGTACTGTAATTTCTACATCGTAATCACCAAACTCAAGTGTGAACTCACCGCTGCCTAAGAAAGCTTTGTTAGTCCACGCTTCATAATCAGTGTATGCAGCAAGACGAGGGAACCATTGCGCTAATAAGAAGATATCGTTACCATCTTCTTCAAAGTGTTCATAACCTGAACGTGCACCAACGGCGTCTTCTTCAACAATGTTAAAGGCGAAGTCCATGCTGAACTCAACGTCTTTTCCCGGTTTAAGCGGCTCGTTTAAGTCGATACGCATTAAGGTATCTACTACAGTAACTTTAAGCTCTTTTCCGTCTTCGTCTTTAACATTGGCGATTTGATAACCCAGCTCGTTGTCGGCCATAAATTGCTGACGACGTAACTGACCTAAGCTCAATTTAGTTGATTTTGGCTGAGGATCACCTTGCAATGTTTTACCATTGAAAGTAGATGTCATTTCAGCAATTGAGTCAGATTTAAAGATATTTTGGTCTAGCTGTAACCAAAGATACTTTAAGGTGTGCGGCGAGTTATTTTTGTATTCGATAGTTTGGTTTGCTGTTAAGCGACGTTTCTTTTCATCTAGCTTTACATCGATGTCGTAGTTTACTTGCTGTTGCCAGTAATTTTCAGCAGGCTCACCGGCCGCACTACGGTATACGTTTGGAGTTGGAAGTGCTTCATCTAGCTGACGGAACTTGTCAACGAATGAGCCTTTAGTTTGCTCAACAGATGACGCCATAACAGCTGAAGATACTGCTAAAGGCAATACCAAAGCACTCAATTTGAGAACTGCTTTTTTCATTATTTATCCTGTAATTAGTTTGCAACCGTAACATCGCAAACTAAAAACAAAGTTGCAACATTATCACGATAAATTGCGGTATTTTTCCGGTAGTATTCATCGGTTATTACTAATCAAGATTAATTGTTGCTTTTTTTAATTAATATCTTGTAAAGGGGGTTTACAAAAACTGATTAATTTTAATTCAGCACTAATTCATTCCAAAGCATTACAGTTAAAGAGAAGGTAATCGACTTAAATTCTAGTTAATGATGAAAGGGTGATTAGATGAAGTTTTATATTGTAAAAAAAGACTCTCGTTTAGCAGCCATTCCTGCGCAAGAATCAATCTTAAACGAGTACCAAGATCGTGGTTTTAAGTTTGTTGAGGTCATCAATGCATGTGATGAATCAGACGCCCTATCACGAACAAAACCAGAGATTAAAAGAGCTAACAAATGGCTAATTTGGTCATCTTCTTTGGTTATTTTGACCCTATCCATAATTATTTTTTGCAATTAAGTAATTTTTGTAGCATTTACTATTGAAATTTACTGCCATTTATATTTAAAATCGCCCACTTTTTTGATTTTGGGGTCTACGCAGCATGCATTTTAACCCCAAAATGTTTGGTAATCAGCATAGAATTCGGTGAGCGTATGGATTTCTATATCCTAAAAAAACAACAAGAACTAATTGCAATTCCAGCGGACGAACAAAATTGTAAACAGTACCTAGATTCAGGGTATTTTTATATCGACAAAGTAGCGGCATGTAATGAAACAAATGCCCTTAAGATTTTACAAGCTAAGCAAACTAAAGCGCTTAAAGTACCTATGATAATGGCATTGTTAGCTTTGCCAATGGTGGTTTTTGCTTGGTATAGCTTAAGTTAACAAACCAGGCTGGGCATCTTGGCTCAGCTTAGGTATATTGACGCTCTTAATAAATAATAAGAGCGTTTAATGAAAGTCCTTCATACATCTGATTGGCATTTAGGCCAACAATTCTACGAGCATTCCCGATTCGATGAGCATCAAGCATTTCTAGCTTGGTTAACCGATACGCTTGTGTCAGAGAAGATTGACTTACTACTGGTTGCGGGTGACATTTATCATACGGCAACACCTCCTGCCAGCGCAGAAAACCAACTCTACCAATTTATTAAAACCACTAAGCAGCATTGCCCTGACTTACACATAGTGATTATTGCTGGTAACCACGATTCAGCAAATCGCATTATGGCGGCAAAGCCTTTATTGGCTCAGTTTGATACCTATGTTGTTGGCCGCTTTGATAGTAATGCTCCTCATGAAGTAGTACTGCCAATCAGCACAAAAAACGGCGATGCGAATGTTGTTGCTATGCCGTTTTTACGAAGTAGTGATTTAAGCAGTTATAACCGTCAACAAGAGCAACCGTTAAGTTACAACCAAGCCGTTGCCTTTGCTTACAAAGATGCATTACAAGCGGCAAGCGAATTACCAAGCGCGCCATTAATTGCCATGGGCCACCTGCATGCAAAAGGCGGAGACATCTCATCGGATTCTGAACGTAACTTAGTGATTGGTGGTGAAGATGCGATATCGGCAAGCATATTTACTGATCAGCCTGATTATGTTGCACTAGGGCATCTTCATAAAGCTCAAAGCGTCGCGAAGAAAGAGACCATTCGCTACAGTGGCACGCCAATGCCGATGTCATTTTCTGAAAGACGCTATCAGCATCAAGTTGTGCTAGTCGAGCTTAGTGACTCCGGTACTTCTGTAAACCCCCTTTACATTCCTAGCTTTTGTAAAGTCATGTTGCTACCAGAAAAAGACTGCGTACCACTTAACGAACTCTGTGAACTTATAAAACAGCTCGATTTAACGGATGAAGATTTAGCGCCCTATCTGCGGGTTAAATTGAGTGCCCATGACACTGACACCACTTTCAGAGAGCAAATAGAACAAGCCCTTGAAGGTAAGCAGGTTAAGTTTTGTGGTATTGAAAGGGTGCGACAACAAAGCAGCCAGCAAGACGATGAACAAACCCTATTTGAAGATGTCTCGCAAATTGAAGCGCTAAATCCACATTCACTTTTAGAGCAAGCATTTGCAAACAATAAAGATATGGCAGGGCAGGCGGTGCCAAAAGAATTAGAAAGCTTACTAAGCCAAGTGATCGATGAATTGAATGCAGAGGACCTACTATGAAAATTTTAGCGATTCGTGTTCACCAACTAGCCTCTATCTTAGACGCCGAAGTCGACTTTAGCGCTTCGCCTTTAAAAGAAGCAGGGTTGTTTGCCATCACCGGTGATACCGGCGCCGGTAAAAGCACATTACTCGATGCCATTTGCTTAGCACTTTATAACAAAACAGCAAGGTTACGCGGCGATACAGGCAATAAAATTGACTTTAACGGCGACAATATCAAACTCAATGACTCGCGAAACTTATTACGCCGCGGGGCAGGGCAGGGCTATGCCGAAGTCGACTTTATTGGCCAAGATAAACAACAGTACCGAGCAAGGTTAAGCTTTAGCCGAGCGCGTAATAAAGCCGATGGCAAGTTACAACCTGCACAACATAGCCTGCACTCTTTACCTGATGAAACCCTAATCGCCGATCGAAGCGCGGCAGGTAAAGAAATCGAGCGTATTATTGGTTTGAGCTTTGAGCAATTCTCAAGAGCAGTCCTTCTTGCGCAACATGAATTTGCGGCATTTTTAAAAGCAACCGGGGATGAGCGTGCGCAACTACTTGAATGCTTAACAGGCACCGATAAATTTAGCCGTATTGGTCAGCGAATTTTTGAACGCCATCGTGAGCAGCTGCAAGCATTAGAGCAGTTAAAGTTAAGTTTAAGTAATTATCAGGTTTTAAGCCCTGAACAGGTCGAAACGAAACAAGCAGAACAAAAAGCGCTTGAAGCTAAACTTGCTGAGTTGCAAAAGCAAATAAAACAATTTGAACAGTACCAAGGGTGGTACAAGCAAGCATCTCAGCAGCAACAACAGCTAAACCAGGCAGAGCAAGCAAAGCAAGAGTTACAGCAGCAAATGCACGCGCTTGCTGAAAAAGCCACTGAAGCGAAACAAGCTCAGCAATGCTTAGAAATAAAAGATAACCGTGAACGCGTCACTTCGATTACTGCTCAACATGGGCAACTTATTAAAAACAGTGAGCAGCTTTTAAACGTTGATCATAAAACACTGCTCAAAGACGCTGAACAAACGCTTGAAAAGCAAACCGCGCAACTAAACCAAGCAAAGCAAGCACAAAAAGACGCGCAGCCTATTATTAGCCAGGCCCGAGAGTTAGATAAGCAACTTGCTGTATTAAACCAGCAAGCAGCGGCGCAAAAAGTACAAGCAGAGAAAGCTAAGCACCATCATCAAGAGCTGACTAATACACTAAACAGCCATAAAGCAGAGCAGCAAAAACAGCTCGATCAACAAGCGCAAATAAATAGCTATTTAGAAACACATGCACAATGGCAACCATTAGCAAAAGACTGGTCATTCTTTAAAAGTGAGTTAAGCCGCTTTAGCCAGCAACTGCACACAATTAGCCAATCACAGCAAAACGTAAAAGCTCTTCAACCTAAAATTGATGAGCAGCAAGCAGCTGCGCAGCAGTGTAAAACTCAATATCAAGCCCTTGAGCAAGAAATTAAGCGCCTAAATGAGCAAGATACCGCCTTTAAATCGAGTTTAAACACCCAATCAATGGCAGATATCGACGCTAGGCTTGATGCGATTAAACACCTGATTGAAAAGCGCCAAGTATGGCAAACTAATCATCAGCAGTTAAAAAATTGGCAAACCCAGCTAAACACTTTAAGCCAAACGGAGCAGCAACTACAAACAGCATTAAAAGATGCGCAGCAAGGGGCAGAGCAAGCACAGCAGCAGGTTTCGTTTTGTGAGCAAAACTTACAGCAAGTGCAGTTAAGAGCCAGTGAAGGGGTTAGCCAGTTACGCGCCACTTTAAAGGCAGGGGAACCGTGTGCAGTATGTGGCTCAAAAGAGCACCCTTTTATGCATGAAGAAATGGTTAACGAGCAATTTAGTCAACTTATTAACGACTTTACCAACCAACTAACTAACGCCAAACAGCACTTAAAAGCTCAGCAAGCATTACAGCAAGCTAAAAGTAATGAGCTGGCGGCATGCAGCCAACAGATAAGCTCGTTAAGCGGGCAAATCTCGGAACTGAGCGCTCAACAACAGAACCTCAAAGAAACCATGGCGGCTAATCGTACTGAGCTAAATGATTTAACCGAAGATCAGTTAAACGAGCGTCAACAACAGCTCAGCTTGCAAAAACAGCAATACTACAAAACTCTTGAACAGCAACAACAGCTGCAAAACACGCTTGCGGCTAAGCAAGCTGAGTATAATCAGCAAGGGCAAGCGCTACATGGCAAAGAGCAGCAGTTAAACGAATTACAGCAACAGCTAAATAATCTGCAAACTCGTTTAAATGAGCTCAATGATGAGCATCAGCAGCTTTATACGACCCTGAATCAACAGTTCACCAGTGCACCTTGGTGGCAGGCACTCAATACACAAAGCGTTTCTTTAGAGGTCATTGCAGAGCATGTTGAGGCTTATCAAGCTTCGCTGCAAACGGCGGATGAGCTTAAAACGAACTTAAAAGCCATTGAGCAGCACCTTGCACATGTAACGCCGCAGCTAAACGAAGCACATACCTCCTTAACTCAGTGCAACGAGCAACTAAGCCAAACTGAAAACGAATTAACGCAGATAAAATCAAAGCGCGAGGGCTTATTTAGTAACGCGGCGATATCGGTAGATGAGTTTATAGCAGAGCTTGAAAAGGCGATAGATTCAGCGCAGCAGGCACTGCAACTTGCCCAGACAAACCATAGTAATGCGGTGAAGGCGCGTGACGAACAAGCCATTCAAATCGCCAATATTGACGAGCGTGAAAAAGAGCTCACCGCAGAGCAAGCGGCGCTTAATGAGCGATTTAGCCTTTGGTTTAACGATTTTAAAGCGCAGCACCCAAGTTTGGATGAGCAAGCAGTTAGTCAGCTATTAACGATAAGTCCCGCTGAAATTAAACAAACTCTGGCAGATTACCACACCGCCGAGAGCAGCTTAAAAGACGCAGAGGCGCTTTTAAAACAGCGACAGCAGGCGCTGGCTCAGCATCAAAAAGAAAAGCCAGCGCTCGGTGAAGATGAGCTACAATTACAGCTTAATCAAGCCACAGAGCAACATGTACAAGCGAATAATGCACTATTACAAGTTGCGACTGAGCTTAAAACCCATCAACAAAATAGCCAAGCGCTTGAAGATAAACAAAAGCTATTAGTTGAGCAGCAAAAAAGCTATGAGCACTGGCATATACTCAATAAGGTCTTGGGGGATGCCAGCGGCAAAACCATGCGTAATTTAGCGCAAACGCAAACCTTAAAAATACTGCTGCACTACGCGAATAGTCACTTACAGACACTAAATAAACGCTACAAATTAACAGCCATAGGGCAAACGCTCGATATAGCAATTATCGATAAAGACATGGCCGATGAGCAGCGCTCTGTTAATACATTATCGGGCGGTGAATCATTTTTAGTGTCGTTAGCACTGGCCCTAGGGCTTGCTTCGTTATCGTCGAATAAAGTGCAAATAAACTCTTTGTTTATCGATGAAGGGTTTGGTACGTTGGACAGTGAAACGTTAAGCATCGCGATGGATGCTCTTGATTCACTACAAGCACAAGGCCGCAAAGTAGGGGTTATTTCTCACGTATCAGAAATGACCGAACGCGTTGCCACGCAAGTGCATGTGGCGAAAAAACCAGGTGGTTATTCGACCATCTCAGTTATTTAAAGGATTAGCATGCCAACTTTTAACCACGAAGAAGCAAATCATTACGACGAACGCATTTTGCGCCTAGTTCCAGGTTATGAGCTATTACATCAAGCAACCGCAGCCCAATTAGCAGCCACGCTGAGCGATGAAGCGTGCATTTTAGTGATTGGTGCCGGAACAGGTAAAGAAATCATTGAATTAGCGGCGCTAAAACCAAGCTGGCAATTTATTGCTCAAGACATTTCGCAAGACATGCTCGATATTGCCGAGCAACAGTTTGGCCAGCATAACATTAGCGATCGCGTAACAGTACACTGCGGTGATATCAACGACATCGACACTCAATGTGACGCCGCACTGTGTTTACTGGTAATGCACTTTGTTGAAGATAACGGCGATAAAAAAGCGCTATTAAAAGCGATTCACAGCAAACTTAAAAAATCGAGCAACTTATACATTGCCGATTTAATGCGCCCAGAAACCGCTTTTGAGCGCGAATCTCAACTACAGCTGTGTACGCAGTTAGGTTTAACCGAAGTCGGCGTAGAACGCATGCGCCACAACCTAGAGCACGAGTTTTACCCATTAGACCGAATTCGTTTTTCAGAGTTAATGAATGAAACCCGCTTCAGCACCCCAAAACAGTATTTTAAAGTGCTTGGTTTTGCTGGGTATGTGGTTGGGAGTTAGCTCCTAAGCCTAATACCCCGCGGCTTGTCCGTCTTTACGGGTTTCAGATGCGCCGTAATAAACGCCGGTTTTTGGGTCTTTCAATATTGCTTGATAACCACCGTATGGGCCAACCGCGTCTTGTAAGGTGTGGCCTTTTTTCATTAACTCACGGCGGGTTTCCATCGAAAAACCTGACTCTAAGCTAACAAAACCGCCGTCTTCCATGATCTCACCTGTTGGCTGCGATGAACCTGTGTGCAGAATACGTGGTGCATCACCGGCTTCTTGTAGGTTCATGCCAAAATCAATCATGTTGATAAGTATTTGAGCATGCATTTGTGGCTGTGTTGCGCCGCCCATTACGCCATAACTCATATATGGCTTGCCATCTTTGGTGACAAACGCTGGAATGATTGTATGAAATGGTCGTTTGCCTGGCTCATATTGGTTCATGTGGCCTTTTTTAAGGGCGAACATTTCGCCACGGTTTTGCAATACAAAGCCTAATTTTGCAGGTGTCATACCTGAGCCCATGCCACGGTAATTACTTTGAATAAGCGAAACCATGTTGCCGTCTTTGTCGGCGGTCGTCATATAAATGGTATCGCCTTCTACTGGGCCTGCGTGGTCACGTTTTGCAGCTTTATTAGGGTCTATCAGTTTGCGTCTTTGGTCAGCATATTGCTGCGAAATAAGTGTTTGTACGGGAATGGTGTTAAATGCTGGATCGGCGTAATACTTTGCACGATCTGCAAACGCGAGT
This sequence comes from Pseudoalteromonas sp. BZK2, assembly GCF_014349195.1. NCBI lineage: Bacteria > Pseudomonadati > Pseudomonadota > Gammaproteobacteria > Alteromonadales > Pseudoalteromonadaceae > Pseudoalteromonas > Pseudoalteromonas sp. BZK2. Next base: position 101,866 of record NZ_JACSOG010000005.1, read on the forward strand.
TTTTTCGCTTCAACAAAGGTGTGTACGTATTCAGGGCTATCAAAGCCCATAGCTTTGATATCGTAACCTTCAAGAATATTCAGAATTTGCTGTGCGGCAATTCCTTGGCCATTTGGTGGCAATTCCCAAAGCGTATACCCTCTATAATCGGCGCTCACAGGCTTAACCCATTCACTATGGTGGGCAGCTAAATCGTCATACGATAAGTAGCCGCCGTTTTCTTTCATGTAGCGACCAATTTCTTTAGCAATATCGCCTTTGTAAAAGGCATCGCGGCCGCCTTTGGCAATTTTACGATAGGTGTTTGCAAGGGCAGGGTTCTTAAAGATCTCTCCTTTTTCTGGCATTGCCCCATCAGGCATATATACATCTTTAAAGCCTGGGTATTTACCACGCGCAGCCACACTTTTTTGCATGTAATAGGCAATCAGTTCAGACACAGGGAAGCCATTTTCAGCGTAGTCGATAGCAGGCTGCAGTAAGGCTTTCATTGGTGTTTTGCCAAACTTTTTATGTAACTCAAACCAACCATCTACAGCACCAGGTACCGAGACAGGCAATGGCCCATAAGCAGGAATGTAGTCACCTTGTGCTTTTAAAGTTTCAAAAGACAAGCTTTGTGGTGAACGACCAGAGGCATTTAAACCGTAAAGTTGCTTGCTTTTGTTATCCCAAACAATGGCAAATAAATCGCCACCAATTCCACACCCGGTCGGTTCAACCAGACCTAGCACTGCATTTGCCGCAATAGCTGCATCAATGGCATTACCACCGTCTTTTAATACCTGTAAGCCCACTTGCGTGGCTAACGGCTGCGATGTTGCAACCATCCCTGATTGTGCGATGACTTCAGAACGACTAGCAAAGTTATGGCCAGTGATGCGATCGTAAGCTTGAGCAGCACCTGCTGTGCCTAAGCATACTGCTAGCACTAAGCTTTTGAAGAGTGGAGTTGGTTTCATAATTTTTTGCCCTTTTTATTTGTCACTATAAAAAGCAATTTAAGATCAGGCAATGGCTTTGCGTTCGAGCGCGAAAAATCGCGATTGACTTCAAAAATAAGAAAAATAGCGGCTAACTTACCTAAAATCACTCCAATTTAATAAATGGCAGAGCCATTTAAGCACTGCTGTGCAACTGTCGATGCTTCGCCGTGAGAGTGCCTATCCTCTTCGACAAACTGATCAACAAAAGGGTCAATCAGGTTTTCTTGCTTCATGGTATCGAGGGCGTGTTGCAGCTTAGTAACTACCTCCGGCGATGTGTTTTTGTTAAGTGCTAAATAATTACCCACTAAAGCAGGGTGCTTTAACTCAAATACCGGTGTGACTTGGTCTGTGCTCATACCTACATTCATCAATTGTGTTGACAGAGTGAGAGAGGAGCCAATCAGTAAATCATGCTTGCCTTGCTTAAACATTTTAAGTTCTTCGAACTTTTTTGAGTAAGTTAAAAATTGCTGGCCTTCAGTAAGGTTAAAATCAGCAAGAACGGTTTGATATACATCACCACGAGATACGCCAATGGTGTAGTTTTGCAACGACTGTGTACTCGTTACTTTAATGTCGTTTCGGTCATTTAAACGATAGAAACATGAATGCCCAGATACCAAAGGGCCAACCCAGTAAAATTGAGTTTCTCGCTTTGCGGTACGTGAAGTAGAGTAAATTCCTGCATTCGGTTGGGCAAGGGTTAGTGACATTGCGCGCTTCCAAGGCAATACACTAAACGTACAGCTCAACTTGGCTCTTTCGCACAAAGATTCCATGATTTTGGTGTTAATACCAGTGAGCTGATTGTGCTCCACAAAATTATAGGGTGGGAACACTTCAGTATATAAAGTCAATTGTTCAGCACTCGCCATAACAGAGCTAGCTGTAAACAAACTCACTATTGGTAAATGCTTAAACATCGGTTTAGCTCCATTTTTCACACTTTAACAATTCGATCAGAGTTTTCATCTAAACTCCTATTAAGCTCTACAGTATTTAAAGCTTAGTTTGCTAACTCAATAACGCAAAAAACCAGAAACTAAGAAAAAATATCTGCAACTAGCTGGCTAAGTCGTGCAATTTTAATGTTGCTCAACTGGCGGTAATCAAAATAGGGGCAAACAATCACTTTATCTGATTTACTAATAGCAAATTCATCATCAAGCCATATTAATTGGCAATGCAAAAGCCCGTCATTTATAAGCTGCTTAGCATGGGTTCGCCCTGCAATTATATGTAATTGCTCTGGTTTGCCTAATATCGGTGGGCTAAACAGTAATGCAGTTTGGCTATGTGCTTGCAGTAGTTGCTCATCGCGAAAGCTCTGCCAATCAGGTGCTCTTTTTGCAAAATCATAATATTCACTTGGTAGTGCAAAAAGTACTTTGCCATACACATTAAAAACTTTGCGCCAACCATTGCCACATGCTTGGTTTATTTCGTTTATTTGTCCGGGTTGTATTGCATGCAAATGCTTAAGCTGTTGCCAAGCAGGCATCGGCGGGCGCTTTTCTATATAAACAGCGACTTTAAACGCATCATCACCAAAACCCTGCAGTGGCGCACTATTAACGACACTCATAACTGTTTAGCTAGGATTCGATCAAGATTATTTGCAAAGTTTTGGCGGTCTGCTTGGCTTAACGGCGGTGGGCCACCGGCCATTTCAACACCACTTGAGCGCATTGTTTCCATAAAATCACGAACGTTTAAACGTGAGCGAATATTTTCGGTCGTATATAATTCACCGCGCGGATTAAGCGCTTGTGCGCCTTTTTCGATGACTTCTGCAGCCAAGGGAATATCACCGGTGATCACCAAATCATTCGGCTCAATACGTTTAACGATTTCGTTGTCGGCAATATCAAAACCCGAAGATACCTGCAAACGGCTAATAAACTTTGAGGGTGGTACTCGCATCGCATGGTTCGCCACTAATGTGGTAAAGGTCTGTGTGCGCTCTGCGGCACGAAACAATATTTCTTTAATAACGACGGGGCAGGCGTCTGCATCAACCCAAATCTTCATGCTGTTCTCAATCTTTAATTTTAGACATTAATAGTTTACCGTAATTGAACTAAATTAGTGCTATTAACGTATTAATTTGTTTAATTTTTAAAGGGAGTAAAAACGTGCAAACATCATTAAAATTAATCGGGGTTTTATGTATCACAGTCATTTTATCTGCATGTACAGGCGTGCCAGACAACATCAAACCCGTCGATAATTTTGAGTTAAACAGATACACAGGAACATGGTACGAAATTGCACGTTTAGATCATTCATTTGAACGCGGCCTTGAGGGCATTACCGCCGAATACTCAATTAACCCAGATGGCAGTGTGAAGGTTATCAACAAGGGTTACAGCGCTGAAGATAAAGAATGGCAGCAAGCTGAAGGTAAAGCGAAGTTTGCAGAGGAACAAAACATAGGCCACTTAGAAGTCTCATTCTTTGGACCATTTTACAGCTCTTACGTGGTGTTTGAATTAGATAAGCAAAATTATCAATACGCTTATATCACAGGTTATAACAAAGAGTATTTATGGTTTTTGTCGCGCACACCGACCGTGACAAAACAGCAAATGCAGGACTTTATAAACACTGCAAAAGAATATGGCTTTAAAACAGATGAACTTATCTATGTTGACCATAATAGCTTGTAAAGGGGCTTTACAACTGTCTTTAAACTATCACGAATGTGCAACACAACTGTAATGGATGCTAGGCAAACTTAGCGTCGTTAAATTGAAGCAACATGTGATCCCCCAATTTAATCCCCTGCTAGGGTAGGCATTGCCTACCCATTTTTTTAAACAAATTTGATCAATTAAGCATTATTGCAAATTGCTATCAGATCAGTTTTTTACTAACTAAACTACAAAATCATCACCGAAAAGCCACTCAACAGTAAAATAGACATAGTAAATACACTGACATGCTTCACCCATGAAACAGTAAAACTGTATAAAATCATGAGCATAAGCACACTTAAAGCCATATAGCCGCAAAACAGCAATGCGCCGTACCCAGCATCAGACAGCACACAAAGTACCAAACTTAGTAAAATACTGATCCAGCCACTGGCTAAAAAGCTATTTCGTTGTTTTTCGGTTAATTTCTTTTTAAATACATCACGGAAATGATTGAATTTTGCAAGCGCAAAACAATTAAACCCTAAAAAGCAGAGACTAAATTGCAGTAACTCCATCATCCTTGTTGCTCCTTTAACACCCTATTTTTACTTGGTTTTGCCTTGTTAATAACAGCTTTGTGACTAGCTATTTTTTTGCTTTGTAGTAAAAACAATACGCCAGCACAAATAAACGCACTATCAACACCGAATAAGGCCCATTGATTAGTTAGTAAATACGTGATCCAATTACCATCTGTTGTCAGTGCATTTACCACGGGCACGAGAAAGCAAGCTATTGCATTGAGCCATGCATTATAGCGCCAGTGGCGTTTTTCTATACTGCTCACAGCCGAAAGCGCCACCGCAAGCCAAGTTAAGAAAAACACGAGTATTTCTTTATCGGCACGCCCAGCTAACTCTAAAGGCAATAAACGATTAGCAATGAAGAACGCTGAAGTTGCTAGCGGTAAGCCCATTAAAGTTATTAAATTAAGACTTTCAACAAGCTTTAAACCAAAGCTTGGTTTTTGCTCTACTTTGAGCCTCTCGCGTAAGCGTTTTGCCCACATAATGCAGCCTGTAGCGATCATGGCACAGCCAGCTACGCCACAGAAAAAATACAACCAACGCAGCAACGGCTCGGCTAAACGACCGCTATGCAATGCCGTCATTGAGTCATAAAACTGCGCCGAAGCGCTCCAATCTTCGCCTGAGCTTGCTTCAAGTTCACCGGTAGCACCATTGAATAAATAGCGCGGCCCGTTATCAACAACCTCTTTGCCGGTTGCCAAATAAACCACGATTTGCGAGGAAGCAGTATTCGCATTTCTTACAAACACGTAGCTAATATCAGCATTCGGCGACTTAGTATAAATCTGATCTAATACATCTTTAATTGCCACCATTGGGCGCTGCTCTTCACTTGGTTTTGCACGCTTATTAACTGGTTGCGCCTCATTAAACATCTGCCGTACGCCATTTTCATAAACGGTTTCGGCAGGGTAGGGGAACAGCATAAAAATCAGTGTAATAATACCCGTGTAGGTGATCATGATATGAAATGGTAATGCCAGCACTGACGAAACATTGTGTGCATCGAGCCAGCTTCGGCTGCCTTTGTTTGCTCTAAAGCTAAACATATCTTTAAAAATACGTTTGTGGATCACGATGCCTGTTATAAGCGCTACCAACATAAATAATGAGGCTAAACAAACAATTATCCGTGCAGTAAATACATCTATGTAATGTAAATCAAAGTGTAAGCGATAGAAAAAGTTACCCCCCTTAGTTTCCCGAGGTTCGGGTAATTGCTCTAAGGTATTAGGGTCTAAATGTGAGTAGTTGAAAGGTGCTCGGCGCTGGCCTGGCTGTTTAGGCTCAGCAAACCCATAGCTTAAAACAGGGTTACGTGGCTCAGGTAAGTTTATCCGCCAAGATAATGAATTAGGTGCCTGTTGCTGTAATTGCGCAAACACATAATTAATTTGCTCGGCTTGAGACTGAACCCGTAGTGCTTGATGCTGAACATTGTGTGTTTCAGGTTTAGCCCAAATAGTGATTTCATCTTTAAAAAAGCTGATGGTGCCAGCAAAAAAGATTAAGAACAGTAACCAGCATACCAGCAAGCCAACCCAGGTATGAAGCCAAGTCATTGAGCGGAAAAAGCTCTCTTTCATAACCAATCCTTAATCAATGAAAGGGCCAGCAATTGCCCACCAGTTGTTAGTAAAATAGTGATCCAAACAGTCTTTAAAGACTTAACTGCAAACACCCAAATAAACACACAACAGTAAAAAAATACCGATAGAGTCGTGGTTAACAGCACGCTGTCGAGTTTATTAAGTGGTAATAACACAGCTAGTAATGAAATAAGCACACTGGTAAAGGCGTAACCACCAATGATGGCTGCAACGAAACGCAAAAACACAGCAACACGATAAGATAGGCTCACAGAGCGCTTTTTAGCTGTATTTTTAGGGCGATTGGTAGTCACTGCATCTAATGATTGAGAATGCATGATAATCCCTTAAAAAATAACACGAGAAGAAAACCCCGTATTATATCGCCGACAAACAGAAAAGATAGTAGTTATCATTTGCATGCACGTATTAAATAGTGAAACTGAACCAACTAAGTCGATCTGTTAGTAAAATAATGATCTGCTAGCTTTGTTCTGTGCAATATCATATGGTGTTAAGTAAATAAAAGGGAGCTGCAATGAAAACAATAGGCTTAATCGGTGGCATGAGTTGGGAGTCTACACAAAGTTACTACCAGCTTTTAAATCAAGGCATTAAAAACAAACTTGGGGGGTTGCATAGTGCCAAGATAGTGCTCGTTAGCCTCGATTTTGCCCACATAGCAGCACTACAACAGCAACAAGATTGGCCACAGATGGCCGAGATACTCATTAAGGCCGCTAAGCAAGTTGAAGCCGCGGGCGCGGATTATTTATTAATTTGTACCAACACGATGCATAAACTAGCTGAGCAAGTACAAGCTGCTGTTACAATTCCTTTATTACACATTGCAGATGCAGTTGGAGAAAACCTGATCCAGCATAGCTTTAAAAAAGTGGCTTTGTTGGGCACCCAATTCACTATGGAACAAGACTTTTACAAGCAACTCCTAGCAGATAAATTCGCCATAGACGTGTTAATTCCTGATGCACAGGGGCGTGAAACAGTGCATCGTGTGATTTATGATGAACTATGTAAAGGCGTTATCAAGGAAGAATCTAAAGCCGAGTATTTAACCATTATTGATAATCTAACTCAGCAAGGTGCTGAAGCCATTATTCTTGGTTGCACCGAAATAGCCTTATTAGTACAACAATCTGATACATCAATTCCACTACTTGATAGTACTGCTCTTCATTGCGCTATGGCGCTTGAGAATAGTTTAAATTAGGAGCTCACCATGTCGAACCACCATAGCCTAAATTATGTTGAATTTGCTGCTAAAGATTTAGCCGCAACAAAAGCATTTTTTCATCAGGTTTTTAAATGGCAATTTACCGACTATGGCCCTGAATACACGGCCTTTAGCGCTGAATCTGCGGGGCTTGATGGCGGGTTTTATCAAGCCCCATTAGCTAGCTTAACCAATAATGGCGGCGCGCTACTGGTGCTTTATTCAAATAATATTAAAGAGACGCAAGCGCAGGTAGAAAAACATGGTGGAACAATTATTAAGCCCTTGTTTGATTTTCCTGGAGGCTGTCGGTTTCACTTCACAGAGCCAAGTGGTAACGAGTTAGCAGTTTGGTCAAAACAAGCATAGATCATATTTTTACTAACTCATGAGTACTCAATCATTATTAGAACAAGTTAGTAAATGCGTGATCTGCGAACCTCATTTACCACTCGGAGCGCGGCCCGTTATTCAGTTTAATCCACAGGCTCGTATTTTAATTGCCGGTCAAGCGCCGGGGATTAAAGTGCATGAAAGTGGCAAACCTTTTAATGATGCAAGCGGGCAAAGGCTTCGCTCTTGGCTTGGTGTTACGAGTGATGAGTTTTACGATGACCACAATTTTGCTATCTTGCCGATGGGCTTTTGTTACCCGGGCAAAGGAAAATCAGGTGATTTACCGCCAAGAAAAGAGTGCGCGACTGCATGGCGTGAAAAGCTCTTAGCGCAACTAAATAATATTGAGCTCACCATTATCTTAGGTAAATACGCGCAGGCATATCATTTACCCCACACTAAGCAGCTGCCCTTAACTGAGTTAGTAAAATCGTGGCGTGAATATTGGCCAAATTACTTGCCACTTCCTCACCCAAGCCCTCGCAATAATATCTGGCTAAAGAAAAATCCGTGGTTTGAGCAACAAGTATTGCCTGAGCTTAATAGTAAAATGCGTGCAATTTTAGCAAGGTAGAAAATGAAAAATAACTTTTTTGCTGAAAACGGCTACTACCATGTAAAGGGGCTTTACACAGAGAGTGAGCTTAGTAAAGTAAGGCCAATTATCGATAAATTTCATCAACACTGGTTGCAAGAAAACCAATCTTTTTATCAATCTAGAGGTATTAATAGCTCAGGTTTGACTGGCGCTGCATGTTTAAGTGCTGAGGAAAAGTTTACTCTTTTTAAGTTTGTCAGCGCCAACACACTATTGAAACAGGTTAAAGGTATTGTTGCTGGTCCTCAGTTTATGAATACTCAACTATTCTTTAACCCATACAATCCCAAACAAGCTAACTATTGGCATCGAGATATGCAGTATCACTTAGAGCTTGATGCGCAAAAAGTAGCTCTTAACGGCCCTGAAGTACTACATTGCCGCGTTGCTTTTGAAGATGAACCAGGAATAGAACTAATACCGGGTAGCCATAAAAACTGGGATTCAGATGAAGAGTTAACAGTTAGATTAGAACAGCAGGGTGCTCGAAATAGTGACTCACTCGTTCGTGGTAAAAGTGTGGCACTCAAAAAAGGTGACTTACTCATATTTTCGGCAAACATGATCCATCGGGGCTTGTACGGCATGAATCGTTTCGCCCTTGATATTTTATACTTTGAACGTCATCCAAGCCTTAGCGAGTTTGTACAAACTGGATTTTTACCAACTGCAGAACAAAAGCTGCATCTAAAAAACGCTGTGGTATTCGAGTAAGCATAAAAAAAGCGGCTACCTAGCCGCTTTCTTTTCGTTTTGCAGTTACTGCAACATTGCGAACAATTCTTTTAACTGCGGCATATACTGCTTAACTAAGTTAACGTTACTTTCGCTAACATCTGCTGTTGCAGTACTTGCTTTAATACCTTCTAAAGCACCAGCCATTGAGCGAGTACCCGCATCAGATGATGATGCTGTAAGGCTTTGTAAACCACTCATTGCTTGGTTTACACGTTGCTTATTCTCTTCAGACATACCCGCTTTAAGGTTTTCTAAATACGCCATTGATACCTCTGAACCAACAGTAACTAACTGCTCAGGTGTGAAACCATATTGTTTGGTAAGGGCTGCAAACTCAGTGTAAAGCTCGTGTTCTTTAATGTGGCCTAATGCATTCATTACAGACGAACTGTCAACACCATCAGAACTACCTAACATACTACCTAGATTCAAACTATCCAGCTCAGGTTGGTTTTGTGACCAATTAACAACTGCAGGAAGGGCTTTAATGTAACGCTGTAGCTGATTTTCAGAAATATCTTCTGCGAAGCTAGAAAAACTCATCGCAAGTAGACTCATAGAAATAAGTAGTGCTTTCATCGTGATCTCCTTTCTTTCAAAATGGTTAGCAACCGGCGCAAATAGTCGAGCTATTATGTTTAGCCAATTACAAATGTTACAATACCTTTTTTACCATAGCTAACTGAACCTGATGTTAATTATTTCTAATACCGTCACAATTGATGAATGGGAACTCGACTTTAGTGCGATCCGCTCGCAAGGCGCGGGCGGGCAGAATGTCAACAAAGTGGCCACAGCTATTCACCTTCGCTTTGATATTAAACGCTCAAAGTTACCTGACTTTTACAAACAACGTTTACTTAATTTGAATGATTCTCGAATTACCAAAGAGGGCGTTATTGTTATTAAGTCGCAAAGTCATCGCACGCAAGAGATGAACAAAGAGGATGCGCTTAATCGTTTGAAAGAATTAATTCTTAATGCCACTCAAGTACAAAAGGCGCGAAGAGCGACAAAACCAAGCAAAAGCTCTCAGAGAAAACGCATGGACTCTAAAACGAAAAGAGGACAAACAAAAGTATTAAGAAAAAATGTAAAATTCTAACTTTCACATCAGAAGATCGTGTCAAAAATAAGCAGAACTGTAAAGAAGTGTAACTTGTTAACAAAGTTAATTGATGGTTAATCCTGCCGCGTCTATAATAGTCATACAATCTCACCATTAATGAAGGAGCCGCGTATGGGCCAGAAATCACGCATTGTTGCTGCAGCAATGATAACGCTGTCAGCTTTGCCTATGTCGAGTTTTGCTGTAGATTCATGGCAAGCCGGTAACGCGTATCCGCAAGGTAGTGAAACCTGTTACAACGAAATTCTTTATAAAGCCAGATGGTGGGCAACTCCAGGTGAAGAACCAGGTAGTTCACAATGGGGCGCTTGGGTTGCAGATGTCGCCTCAAAAACCTGCGTACAGAGTGTCGTAAAAAAACAAGATGATTTATTAAAGTCTTTACCGACCATTTTCGAATCAAATAACAATAAAAAAGGGAGTTCTGATTAACTCCCTTTTTAATCTTTACTCAAACGTGTGATGCCTTGTCATTTCAAAGCGATTTAAGATGTGATGCATTATATACACCGCACACAAGCTCAATAGTATTGCCACAGATACCGACGAAAAACGATACAGCGCGCTGTAAACCAGATCTTGCCCCGGCCCTAATGACTGGCCAAACAAAATACCAAATGTGGTAATAATACCAAAACCAACACCCGGAATACCGCCACCAATTATGTGATAACGACTAAAGATAAAGGTCAAAATCCACAGAATTAACGCAGGAAATATTAAAATATCGGTATGGTTATACAAAAATAACTGTGCCACTAACGCTAAGTTACAACCAATTAAGGTGCCTATCGCACGTTGCCACGCGGCCATACCCGCTGCTTTCCAGCACAACGAAAACAATATCAGTACCGAGGCCGCTTGAGCTGAAATTGAATCTTGTAAATCGAAGACCTGAAATACAACGAATGACAAGGTAGCTACAGTTGAGCACAGTAATACTTCGTGGCGCACACTTTCTTTTGCTTTTTCTGGCATTACCCGACCTTGGCGTGGTGCTACATCAGGAAATAAACCATGCATTAGCATCGAGAACACCACTGTGACCACAACGGCAACAGCGTTACTAATGATCAACGGATAAATACTCACTCCACTGCCAGTGTAGGTCGAAAAGTGCAATTGAATCGACAAGCTTACCACTGTTGTGGCACCAAATAAAAAGTTAGCACCACGGCTCATTTGATAAAACAAAAAAGCAAATGCGATAAAGCACATCATTGTCATAACAACAGGCAGGTGTGAAAACAAACCTTGTACAACCAATACGAACAGCGCACTGAACACCGCGCCTGCATAAAACTGACGAATAATATGCATGTTAAGCACAGGCACTAAACCGAGCAATAGCATAGGGTAAACAGTAAAAAAGATGCCATTAGGCCAGTTCATCAATTTTGCCAGTGTAAACCCTAGTGCTGAGCCCGTAGCAATGCGTAGCGCTTGGCGTAAGCCGTTACCATCGAGTTGCAATACTGACATAACTCACCCAGCCTTAGTAAATGAAGTGCAGAACACTAATGAAGCGAATTTGCATGCTTGCAAACCAGCTACCGATGCTAGAGTCAGGCAGAAGTTGCACAGTTGCACGCGCACCACTTGGAAATTTAGCCAACATCTGGTGTTCATCTAGTTGAATATGGATACGTTGACGCTGTGCATCTCGTACCCAACGGTTGCTGCTTTCAGTAGCACTGAGTAAACCGTTCGCGTTAAGCTGACCATCACTGACACCCGCTTCAAAACTAATAATTTTGCCAGTAAACACTTTGCCCGGTAGCGCATCAAAGCTGACTTTTGCAGTACTACCAACTTGTACGTGAACTAAAGACTTTTCACGAAAATCAGCCACTAAATCAGCTTTATTAGCAACAATCGCCATTAACGGCTGGCCCTTATTAGCATAGGTACCTGGTGTTACTTGTAAGTTTGCTGTTTTACCGTCGGTATCGGCTGTCACTGTGGTGTACGACAGGTTTAGTTTCGCTTGTTCAAGCTGGTTTTGAGCATGACGAAGCGCTAAATTATCATCTCCCATTTTACCACGCGCTAATTTAGCCTCGCTAAGCTGGGCTTCAATTGCAGCAACATTGGCTTTGCTTGATTGATAGTTTGCATTGATAGTTTCGTACTCTTGCTCTGAAATAGAGCGCTTTTTCAATAACGACTCACCACGTTCGAACAGTAATGTTTGTTCATGCAGCTTAGCTTGAGCAGCTGCAAGCTGTGCTTCTATTGCCTTCACACTGCTATCTAAACGTTGGTTTTGTAGTTTTGCATCATCATATGCAAGTTCAGCTTGTTGCACGGCAAGCTCAAAAGGCTCGTCATTAATCTTAAACAAGGCTTGCTGTTTTTCGACGGCTTGATTATTGGTGACAAGTACGTCAGTCACGCGACCACTTACCTGCGGGGTCACTTGCACAACCGGATGATACACACGGGCCTGCGGTGTAACAGGCATATACAAATCGGCAATCACAAAATATAAAAATAAAACAATAAAACCCGCTAAAGAGATTTTTACGTAACGGGCAAACTTTTGATCTGGTGTCATAACGTTACTTATCTCCTGAATAATGGCGGATACACTGGCGAGCATTCTGTTCCATCTGAATTAAACCATGCGCCATGGTATCGAGTTGCTCAGTGGTTAAGTCGGCATAAAGATGCTGTTTCACATCAGCAATAATCACCTGCAATGTGTCTAACAATTGTAGACCTTGCTCAGTAAAGTACAGACGTTTACTGCGTTTATCTTCAGCGTCAGCTTTGCGAGCAATAATCTCTTGTTGCTCAAGCTGCTTAATCGTACGAGTGAGTGAAGGCATTTCAATGCCTAAGCTATTTGCTAACTCTTGTTGCGTACAACCTTGGTTTAAATGAAACAGGTGCATCATCGCGGTCCAGCGAGATTGGGTAAGACCCAAAGGCTCAACCGCCAAAGTGACAGCATCGCGACATAAACGATGCACACGGCCCATACTGCCGCATAATGTTAAATCAAGAGTTTCGTGAAAAGGGGGAGTGGAAGACATGATGCGCTCCATTTACTTAGCATGCTAAGTATTTTAATGTAGTTAGCATGCTAAGTAAATATTAGTGCAATTAATTAAATAGATAGCTTTGTTCGATAAAAGCGAACAACTGCAAAAGTTATCTACCTAATCACACTACTTAGTAATTAACTCTTTGATATGGCTTTCATAGAGGTCTAATTTATCAGCAACAAATCCTGTGTGTTGGAACCGTACTACGCCTTCTTTATCGATTAAAAAGCTGCTCGGCATCCCTTTAAGTTGGTATTGCCTGCCAATAACAGCGTCTGGGTCATAAATAATATTAAAGTTCACTGCAAACTCAGTTAAAAAAGCATCGGCATCACTGCGCTCAACATCAATGTTTACAGCAATCACTTTAAGCCCTTGCTGTTGATACTTGCTCTGCATGGCTATAAACCAAGGAAATGACCGTCGACACGGGCTGCACCAAGACGCCCAGAAATCGAGTAACACGACTTGCCCTTTGTATTGATTCAATAGTTGAGACAATTGCTGCTGACTTGCAGCTAAAGGAGGGGGTGAAGGGTGCTCTGCCATAGCAGCAGGGCTGGTAAATAAAAGGCATGCAATTAAGGCGTATTTGATCATTGATAATTTAATAAATTCGCTGGTGAATATTGGTCAGTGAGCACCTTGATATCCGCTGGCCAATCTTGATTACCCTTAGTATAAAACAAATGCTCGCTGAGTAACTGCAAATCAACGTCGTAAGGGCTTAACTTACTTGCTAACTTGTTGGCGCGCTCAGTTAACTGTTGCTGGCTAGGCATAGTCTCGAAGCCAGCTAAAATAATGCGATTAGAGTTTTCATCGGTCACAACATTCACAAAGTCACCAAACACATCGAAGTAAGTTGCCGACTCATGCTGGTATAACTTGCTTGATGAAAAGGTATTTGCAGCGACAATTCCGCCATCAGCTAAAACACTTTTTACTTCTGCAAAAAATTCCTTAGTGAGGAGGTGTTCAGGGATATAATCGCCATTAAAGGCATCAAGAACAATCCAATCGTACTTTTGTTTTTTAAATGCGGCGCGTTTAATGAAAATACGGCCATCTTGCACTTTTGACGTCACGTTATCGGTTTCTACAAAGCTAAAATAATCACGGGCAACTTTTATTACCGCAGGGTCAATTTCGACATTTTCGATATGAGCACTCGGGTAAAGCTCATGAATGGTATTAGATAGCGTGCCACCACCTAAGCCAATGATTAATACATTTTGAGGGTTATCAATAAATAATAAGCTTGCAAACGTCATTTTGGTGTAATTAAACACCAGCTTTTTAGGCTTACTCTCATACATACAGCTTTGCGTACTTTTACGGGTTTTTTCGTTGAATTTTAAACACAGTAAATCGCCAGTCTTCTCCACTAAAATATTGCGATAAAGCGAGCGCTCTTTATGTATTACTTCGGCTAAGCTGCTAAAAGGCAATGTCATGAGTAAACAAAGCATTAAGATTCTAAACATACAGCACGCTCCTTTGTTTTAATTTGACTAACAACAATTGCAAGCAAACCAAGCGCGCCTAAAACCGCTGCAAAGGTTTTAATGATGTCGTTAACATCAAACGCTAGCACCATATAAAAAGAGGTAATAATCGTGCCAAGGGCGCTTCCTAGGGTGCTCACAAAATACAAACCACCGGCAACCTGGCCACTTTTTTCATGATCGGTAACCAATAATCGCACTGAGTAAGGTGAGATCATGCCGAGTATTGTTGTAGGAATAAAAAACAACGCCGTTGATGCCAATAACGAGCCGTAGCGACTGTCTTCAATATGGGTGAAAATAAAAGTCATAATTGGCTCAGCAAACAATACAATTGGCACCACCATAATGCTTGCTACAAAGAAAATGAGTCCATATTTAGTTAACGAAGGATTGCGAGTAGAGAGCTTGCCGCCAAGTAAATAGCCGATAGATAAGCTCAACATAAAGACGGTGATAATACTGCCCCATATATGCACACTACTACCAAAATATGGCGCTAAAATTCGCCCGCCTAACAGCTCAATTCCCATAATACAAAAGCCACTACTAAAGGCTAAAAAGTAGATAAGCGCATTGATTTTATTCATTAAACACCCGCTGATTTTGTTGTTATTTTACCCATCTTAACCTGATGCAGATAAGGATGCCATGACTGTTTTTTAAGCTGTAAAGGCCGTTGACAAAATATAGTCTTTTTTAAAATAAATAATTAAAAAGGCTAGGTTAAAGTACACATGCTCTGGTATTTTACTGGGAACAAATTAAGCAAGGATAAATGCAATGGATCAGCAAGTAACACACATCAATATCGACAACCCGACAACTTTATTTGGTCTCAAAGTTCGCACCTGCAATATGAATGAAATGAGTGGCGAAGGTGCCAAAATAGCTGGCTTATGGCAGCAGTTTTATACAGACATAGCGCCAAAATTAACCCCATCTAGCCAAGTTTATGGCGTTTACACTCATTATGAATCTGATGTCACAGGGGAGTTTGATGTCTTTGCGTGTACTGACATGGAAGTCACGTCATCAGAGATAGAACAAACGACACTCGCCACAGGTAACTATCTTCGCTTTAGTGGCAAAGGAGCAATGCCACAAACCGTTATCGATGTTTGGGGTCAAGTTTGGCAGTACTTTAGTAATGAACAGTGCCCGCATATTCGAGCATATAAAACTGACTATGAGTTTTATAAAAGCAGTGAAGAAGTTGAGGTATTCATTTCGGTTGAATAACACTAAACCCATTTTTTAGTGTAAAGCCCCATTACAAAATAAGCCGCTTGTTGCGGCTTTGTTGTGTATATTAATTGGCGTATCTCAGCGCTAATTGCTCTGCTTTAGCATAGGCATTAGTCAAAGAGCGTTGGTGTCTTTGGTCGTTAAATTCTTGATACTCACAGGCTATTTCATCAATATGCTGAACACCTAAATACTTACTCAAGGTTTTAATGTGTGGCACTAAGTGGCTCATACTCTCGCGTATACCACCTACCTCAAAGCCAAACTCACCCGTTGAGGTTATAACCAGCAAACGTTTACCAGTTAACAAGGGTTGCAAAGGGAAATCTCCCCGCTGCAAGTCAAAATCAAACGTTTTATTGATCCTAACGATTTGATCAAACCATGCTTTTAATTGTGCAGGCATGCCATAGTTATACATAGGCGTTGATATCACGATGGTATCAGCCTTAACCAACTCATTTATCAATTCATCTGATTCGGCCAGTACTTCTTTTTGCTCTAGCGTTAACTTATTGGCAGGCGTAAACACAGCACCAATCCAAGATTGATTAATAAATGAAGGTGGATTCATTCCAACATCACGATAAATATACTCAGCTATAGCATTATTTTGCTGTAAGTGATTTACAAATTTCTTAGCAATATTTTTAGAGATTGAGTCGTGGTTAGGGTTTGCATTTTTAGCCGAACGTACACTAGCATCAATGTGTAATAGAGTGCTCATAAGTAAATACCTCATTAGTTAATGTGTTGGTATCATCAATAAATGAAGGCTATTTAACAAACGAGTTATTATTCACTATAAGTAAGTTATACTCATCTATAAATTTAGGTGGGTTCAACTATGCATATATCATTACAAGCTTTAAAAGCCTTTGAATCAGCTGCGCGATTAGGTAGCTTTAAAGCAGCCGCCGCTGAGCTTGCGATTACGCCTACAGCGGTATCGCACCACATTGCAAATCTAGAAAGCCGCTTGAATACAGATTTATTTCATCGCGAAGTGAGAAAGATTACCTTAACTCAATCAGGCGAGTACCTGAGTCAAAACACAACTAGCGGCTTTAAACTTATTTTTACGGCAATTGAACAATTGAGCCAAGCAAATAATCAAGTACGCATCACCACAACATCGTCTCTAGCAGCCCTAAGGTTAATACCCGCTTTAGATGAGCTAAATAGCGAAAAACCACATTTACAGCTCGATATATCAACCAGTGAAACTTTAGATAAGCAACTGCATACCTTGCCTGTTCGGCTAGGAAATAGTGAGGAAGTAAACAAAGCAGATATCATCAAATATGAGCGCTTTGATATGTTTGCGGCAAACGCGCAACAAAGTGCCCCTTGGCTTGATAAACAGGTTACTTTATACACCAGCCAATGGAAAAATAATGCCCTACCAGCCCCACCATTAACGCAGTGGCTAAAAGTAAATAACCTAAGTGATTCATGTTTCAAGGTAAAAACATTCGATCAAGAGCTGTTTGGTATAAATCAGGTGCTCGCCAATAAAGGTGTAGTGTTTTGCTCAAAAACCTTAGTACAACCTTACCTAGATGCAGGGTTACTAACATCGTTTAATAACCAAGAAGTTGAATCAAAACTGTGTTACTACATTCCCGAAAAATCTCGCTTCGAAACATCAGCACATAACGCTGTGATTGAATGGCTTGAGCGGTTACTAACTTAAAAATGTAAAAGTAAACATCATTTAAATTATAAAGTTTTTAATGAACCATAAAAAGCAGCTAGAAACAGAGTTAGTTAATTGGTTTAACGCCTATTTGTAGCTTTGTTTTTCGTCATTACTGAGCCATATCAAAATGATTAAAAACGAATAAATGCACTCTTATTACTCTTTTTAAAGTTCATTCCCCCTAATAAGTGCTACGTTTAAATAGTAATAAATACATAACCCCTTTAACTCGCGTTTTAGTGCATAGTTGTATACTGCTTATTGAGCTAAAACCTATTTTCAAAATGGAACGATAAGAGCCATATTATGTATGAATCACTCTTAAAATGGGGCTTAGATAGCCTTGCTAAATTTGCTGGGGCAAAAGGGCAATATGAGTTAACCATACTGGTAGAAGCTATAAAAACAAAGAATACAATGATTATCGAACGATATAAGCAGTCGTGGGTATTAAATGAGAAGTTGTCTGATTTAATTATTGACGTGGAAGTTGATTTAGACTCCTTCGTCCAAAATTCAAAAGAAACTGACGGCTCTTGGAAGTCTGCTCGTCAGTTTCTTGGTTCACTGAAGTCTGAGTTTCACCCTAAATATTACCGTAAGTTATTAAAATTAAGAGCAGGGTTTGAAGGAACAAATGACATTCTTTCTGCTTATACGTTTATATTTCTAGATATTTTTAATCTTGAGTACTTAGTTGCTTACAGTAAAGATAAGCAAAAATATTCTAGAGGTGAAATATGTCGGTGTTATCGAAGACTATGGACAATGTATGGGGAAATCATTTCTTCGATAATCAGAATCAGCTCTGGAGATTTAAGATTTTGGGTAACTGATATTCCTTATATTCGACATGCTGATAATTGGGCTAAATTTGATCTTGAACAATTTAAGCACATCTATCCTCGAGTCAGTTGGTGCAACAAGCGATTTTATATTTCCTTAGAATCAAAAAAAGGGCTAGATAAATTTTGGTATGAACTTGCAGAACATCATAACAATAATAGAGAGTTAGCTAAGAAGAAACAGAATTCTGATTAAAATGCTTATTTTCTGTAACGGGGGTTTACAGTTTGCATAAAAAAACCGCAGCTTAACCTCTAAGCTGCGGTATTTTTTATAGAGCATATTTACTTGTTAAGTAAATGCTTTTCGAAGAAGTTAGCCATCATAGTGTGATAGTGCAGGGTAGTGCCTTTACCTTCTCGTAGGCTGTGAGAACGGTTCGGGTAAGAGAAAAACTCGAACTGTTTATTGTGCTTAACTAATTCGTTAATTAAGCGCTCTGAGCCTTGGTAGTGAACGTTATCATCTCCTGTACCGTGGATCAGTAGCAACTTACCTTGCAGGTCTTTTGCAAAGCTGATCGGAGACGTGTTGTCGTAACTTTCAGGATCAGTATTAGGGTTACCTGCATAGCGCTCTTGGTAGATAGTATCGTACAAGCGAATATCTGGCACTGGGGCAGAGGCAATACCCACTTTATATCTATCACCGTGGCGGAATAACAAATTAAGCGTTGAACTACCACCACCTGAGTGACCCCATACACCAACACGGTCGGTATCAATGACATCCCAACGTTTTGCCATTGCATCAAGGGCGTCAACTTGGTCACGTACGGTAATAGAGCCTATTTTTTTGTAGATAGACTTACGCCAATCTCTGCCTTTTGGTGCGCGCGTGCCGCGGTTATCAACTGAGGCAACAATAAAGCCTTGCTGAGTTAGATACGACTTGTATAAGTAACTGTTACCTTCCCAGCGATCTTGTACTGTTGAGCCCCACGGCTCACCGTAAACATAGAAAACGATTGGGTATTTTTTACTTTTATCCATATTCGCTGGGAACATGATGTAACCATCAAGCTCAACACCATCGCGCGCATTAACCGTAAAGAACTCGTGAGTCGGTAACTGCTCAGTCGCTAATTTCTCTTTTAATGCTTTGTTCTCAACTAAGGTTTTCACATTGCTGTGATCGCTTACTTTGATGATCTCTTTCATTGGTGGGGTGCCAAATTTAGAGAAGGTATGCATCGCCCAAGAGGTGTCTTTAGACATGTAATAGCTGTTTGAGCCATCGAATGACGCAGGCGTTACGCGCACCGGTTTAGTGCTACCATCAAGCGAGGTACGGAATAAATAACGCTGGCCTGGATCATCCGGTGATGCAGTAAAGTACATAACGTTTTTATCTTCGTTGAGCGCTAACATATCTATGATGTCGTACTCGCCCGGTGTTAAATCAACAACCGTTTCGCCATCGCGAGATACACGGTACAAATGACGCCAGCCATCACGCTCACTATGCCAAATAAAGAACTTACCGTCTTTTGACCAGTTTGCTTTATAAAACCACTCAATAAAGGCATCGTCTTTATCTTCAAGAATTTTAGTCAGCTGCTGTTTTTGCCAGTCGAATAACCAAACCTTGTTGTGGCTTTGCGGACGGTTAAGATCTTGTATCATCAAAGATTCACCTGTGCCTGCCCAGCTAATACGTGGAATATAACGATCGCGATTATCGCCACCTAGTTCAGCCCAACGGGTTTTCTTGTCATTAAGACTAACCACACCCACTTTAACCGCTGAGTTCATCTCGCCGGCTTTTGGATACGGGAATTCTTTAAGGGTAGGGTAGAGATCATCGGTGTTATTGATCATGGTGAAGTATTTAACGCCACTGGTATCAAGCTGCCAATAGGCAATTGATTTATTGTCTGGACTCCAGCGGAAACCATCACGAATAGTAAATTCTTCTTCGTATACCCAATCAAAATTACCATTAACAATGGTGTCGTTACCGTCAGTGGTTAAAGCAGTCACAGCCTTGCTGCCGACTTTTTCCATGTAGATGTTGTTATCACGCACATAAGCGACTTTTGAGCTATCTGGTGAAAACTTAGCAAACATCAGCTTTTTCGCTTCGATGTTTTCACCACCTAACTGATATAGCGAATCAGTTTCGAGGTTTAAAAGCCAAAAATCACCACGGCTACGTGAACGCCATACTTGCTCGCCATTGGTAAAAACCATCAGCCATTTACCATCTTTAGACCATTGGTAGCTTTCAACGGTGAGTGGCTCTTTATCACCTTTGGGAATTAATTTTTCGTAGCTAACAAGTACCTTACGACCCGTGCCATCGGCGTTATAAAATACAATATCATTGCCTTTTACACCGTGCTCATCGTCTTCAGCTTTGTCGTCTTGGTTGTTTTTATCGCTTTCGCGCTCTTCAAGTACCGTATAACCAGTACCATCATCGAGCCACGTAAAATAGGTACTACGCTCAGCTTTAAAGTCTTTTTCTTTATAAATTTGTTCAAGCGAGAGCGGATTAGCCGTTGCGTTCACTGTTGCTGATTGGGTGCTCGCTTGCTCTGTCGTTGAGCATGCCTGCAAACCTAAACCCGCAACCACAGCAAACGCAAGGGTTGATGTTTTTATTAAGTTCATTTTGTTGTTCCTAGGTTTTAACTTACCTAGCGTACCAAAATAAGCTTATAAAATCTGAGCCTTTATCGTGTTATCTGGGGGGTTGAACTTAAACTTAATCGTCCCACAAGAACATACTGGCTTGCTTATTGGCAATACGTAGTTCGTAGATATCACTACAAGGGCGCATCGCCGCACCATAGCAAACATGTAACGGCAATAAGTGCTCTTCACGAGGATGGCTAAAACGCGCCGCAGGGGCCATTTGCCATTCTAATAACTTAGCTTGTCGCTGCTGTTCACTCAGCTCAGTATTGCCACAGACATCGACTAACCATTGCTCAAAAGCCATATTTTGCGCTTTAATTTCAGCTGTTTCAGGGGTGAAAAATGCGCGCATATTATGAAAAGTAAAGCCAGAACCAATGATCAATAAATTATCGTAATCAAGCTGTTGTAAAGCCTCACCTATCGCTAGGTGTAAGTTTGGCTCAAGGCTTGGATGTAACGACAATTGCACACAAGGTATATCTGCTTCTGGATACATAATCTTCAAAGGCACATACATACCGTGATCAAAGCCACGAGATGGGTTTAATGTGCTATCGATATTAGCCTTTGCCAATGCTTGATGTACTTTTTCGGCAAGGGCTGGTTCGCCAGGGCTTGGGTACTCAATACTGTAAGCAGGGTCAGGAAAACCATAGTAATCATAAATTAGCTCAGGAGCTGCGCTCGAAGTAATGCTAATAGGGTTCGCTTCCCAGTGCGCACTCACCATCAAAATAGCTGACGGCTTTTGAATTTTTGCAGCAATAGACTGTAAGCAAGTAACCATATCGGCATGACTTGGATCGCCAAGCAATGGCATAGGACCGCCGCCATGTGAAACAAATAAAACGCGTGGCTTTTGCATAAATGTACTCCTTAAATACGCTTTTCATACCAATTCGCTTAATTAAGTAGTCTATTTTGAGGCAAAGAAACCTCGTTGATAGCAAGGCAAAAATTTCGTTATTTAGTTATTCTAACTAAGAAATTTTTAACGCAGGTAGCGACAGGTTTAATCCCTCAAAATGATTAAGTATTATTGCGGATTGGTATCTCTATAGTGCACGCACAGAGGTACAATAACTAGCCACAAAAACGCACAACTAGGGTGTGAATTTACACACCACCAGTTTGTATGTACTAACTTAAATGCCAAGCTACGTTCATAGCCGGGACTTGCCCTTTTAAGCCACCTTCGAGAGGTTCTTTGCACAGTAATGTTAGTTGATAAAAAGCATCGTAGTGCTGATGTAGTTCATCGGCGACCACACTAAACGGCGGACCCGAAAACTCACTTTGCTGATACTCAAAGACCACCACTAATTGTTTAGCTCTATTGGTTAATTCAAGTAAATGCTGGGTATAGCGAATGCGCATGGGCTTTGGCAGCGCAACTAAGGCAGCACGGTCATAAACCGCGTTGATAGTGCCAAGTTCATTCGCGGTAAGTGCAAAAATATCACCTACCCAAACGGTTAGATTTGCGCCTTGATAACGTAATAGTTCGCCGTGTTGGCTAATTTCGGGTTCTAGCTTTAACTCATCAAATAACTGCTTAATGGCTATCTCACTAAGTTCTGCCCCAACAACACGCATACCTTGCGCGAGCAAATAATGAATGTCGTGAGTTTTTCCGCACAGTGGCACAAAAACAGTATCGCCTTGCTGTAAATTTAAGTTAGTAAAAAACTGATCTAGATAACGGTTAACGTCTCCTTCATGAAAACCAATTTCGTTATTTTCCCAACGTTGATGCCAATGCTTTGCGTCCATTACTTACTCCTAAATAAATTGAATGAATTGAGCTGATAAATATATTCCGACACCAAAAAGTAGGTGAGTTACAGCACTTTTTAAGCGGGCTTGAAGTGGGTTTGCTGTTTTCGTAGCCATTATCCCCATCCCTAAAGCGGGCTGCATAACAAAAAATGGCATAGATACACTAGCTAATCCAAATATACATGCAGCAATTAAGGTGGGCTGTTCAAGCCAAGCAAGACCGACCAGTAATATAAATAGAAACGAAAATAAAACACCAATAAAGTAGTGTAAACACCAGCCAAACACGCACTCAAAATGCTTAGCAGGGCTGCTTGTTATATTCTGGTGCATAAACTTTCCAGCTAATAACCCCAAGCCCCAACGGCCAACTAAACAAAGGTTTAATGACGGTATCTTAAACACTTTAGCCAGCAGAAAAGCATAAAGATCAATGAACAAAGTCGCCGCTATGCCAACAAAAGTTATCACATAAATATCATTAACACTCATAATTAGATGCTCTTAAATGATTTAATAAAAGGCATGATATCTAATTGCAAAAATGCTAAAAATAGCAAGATAAACAAACTATGATTGCATAAATGAGAACATGATTGACGATATTGCCCTATTCATACAGATTGTTAAACAAGGCGGCCTAAGTAATGCGGCTGAGAGCTTGGCGTTGCCTACCGCAACAGTATCGAGACGCTTGCAACGGCTTGAGCAACGCCTAGGCGAGCAGCTTTTAAATCGCTCAGCAAGGCAATGCACGTTAACACAAGCAGGAGAGGTATATTTTCAAAGTTATGTTGAATTAATTGAGCAGTTTGAACAAACTCACCGCCAGCTCAATGATCAAAAAGCACAATTATCAGGAAAGCTTAAAGTTTTAGCACCTCTGAATATTAGTCATGGTTTCTTAAAGCCGATGTGGCTCGCATTTACTAAACAGTACCCTGATATTCAACTTGAGTTATTGCTTAATAATAAACTTGAAGATCTGAGTAAAAGCCAAGCTGATCTAGCAATAAGAGTCGGGCCGCAGGCTGATTCTATGCTCCATCAGAAAAAGTTAGGCAGTGTTGATACCTTATTTGTAAGCACTAAAGCATACCTTAATTCGGCATTTGCCATAGAAGAGCCTGCTGATTTAAAACAACATAGATTAATTGGTACCACGTTGCGAAATAAGTGGCAGCTAACCAATACACAAACGAATGCAACTTATACTCACATGTGCCGATTTGCTAGTACTTTTAACGATACTGGATTTGTAAAATACTTAGTTTGTGATGAGCAAGGTATCGCCTTGTTACCTCGGTTTGAGGTTATAGATGAATTAAAATCTCAGCAGCTAGTTCAAGTACTGCCACACTGGCGAGGGGAAAACCGCGACATTTATGCTATCTGGCCAAGCGCACGTTTACTGAGTAAAAAGGCTGTATGTTTAAAACAGTTTATAACCGACTACATTGCTGAGAAATTATAACGTCTGCCATTTATATTCCATCTGTTTAGCAGTTAGTAGTGCGTGTTCGTAACTAATAAACTCAGCGACTAATGCTAGGCTCATATCAATGCCTGCAGAAATCCCCCCAGAGCTGATAAACTTACCGTCGGTGACCCAACGAGTTTCTGCAATCACGTTGAGATCAGAAAACATAGCAGCCAGCTCAGGTTGATCTTGCCAATGAGTCGTGACATTTTTACCGCTTAAAAGCCCAGTTTTAGCAAGCAAAAACGCCCCCGTACAAACACTCGCAACACGCTTGGTGTTAGTGACTGTGTGTTTTAACCAAGTAATAACCTCTACTTTTTCGAGCTCTCGTGTATGGTCACCCCCAACCACAACAAGCAGATCAAGCAAAGGGCAGTCAGCAAAGCTGTAATGGGGGTTTACACTATAACCGCCGCGGGCATGAACAGGACTATCATTTTCGGCAATTAAACTCACTTGCCAATCATTATTCACTAGGCGCTTAGCCGTACTAAACACCTCAAACGGACCTGAGAAATCGAGCACTTCGGCATCATCATAGATGTAAATTCCAATATTCATACAATTGTTCCTATTATGTGGATTTATTTCTCAAGTAAAAAAACGTACTATGCCATTTTTGCAGTTCGTTAATGACATATTATTAAATTGCGCACTGTATACAAACAAAACTTCAAGGCATTGTTAATGCGTTTTTTATTATTATTGAGCGTGCTGCTGGTTGGTTGTAAAACAACACAGCAAAGCGTTGCTGAAATTAGTGAAGTATCGCCGGGCACTATTTATTTTCACGGCAAAACATCAAAGCAAAATGTTGAAAAGTTTGAACAATTATTAGTAAATAGCGATCAGCAAATCAACACTTTAATTATTAACAGTCAAGGTGGTGATGTGATGGCAGGTCTCCATTTCGGAGGCTTAGTTCATGAATATGAACTCAATGTTGTAGTGCGTGAGCTTTGTGCATCCTCCTGCGCCAATTATGTCGTTACTGCAAGTCCACATGTCCTCGTTGAAGCACAAGCCGTTATTGGCTGGCATGGCGGCTCATTACAGCCATTATACGTGCCCATGGAGCAGCCGCCCGAGGTAGCTAGCTATATAGCAAAATGGCAAATTGCAGAGCGACAATTTTTCGATATCATCAATGTTGAACAAGCGGTTACTATCATAGGGATGATGCCAGGTATTACCGAGAAACGTGATGCGGCTATTTATAGTTATGATACCCAAACCCTAAAACGTTTAGGGCTACATATCGAGTTTGCAGGTGCGCAAACAGGAATGTCAGCAAGTGGCGAAAAAATAGCGCAGGTATTTGAACTTGAAGAGTCTGTACTTAACCACTTTTTAATGCTTAACGATATCGTGTCAGCTGAACTTATTAATTAATACCGATCCGCAATAATATTTAATTAAGTGAATTGGTATAACATAAAAGCCAACATGGCGTTGGCTTTTATGTTAGTGATGTTGCTTAAGCCAAGAGTGGATTTGTTTAGCGCTTCTCGGTGATACTATTTCAGCTCGGCGTTTTAATTCTTTATGCCATGCCTGATCATTTAAAGCCGCATCACTTAATGGTGCATTTCTATCTGTGTTTTTTAGCACATAATAGGCATCTGCAACATCCGCAAGGCTAATACTATTGCTTGTAGCAAAACGTTTAGACATTGACGCTAACGGCTTATTCAACGAACTATTAGCCGATAAAGGGATCAAGCTATCCGCAGGGTATGATGATGCAATATCATCGTTTTTCATCGCTGGCCACACCGTGTAAGTGGAACCTGGTTTTTGCTGTTCAAGTAATGTAATAACTGAATTAAAAGGCGAAGCTTGAGTACTTATAACCACTGGCTGCTTAAAGGTGTGAAATGCACCAAAGAGTAAGATTGCACGGCGCTGCTTAGCGACAACATGCTGATTTATTGACTCTAAATAGCCAGTTTCACGGCTACGCTCTAGCTTTTGCCAATCCTCTTTAGAGAGGGTTTGCCAGTTCATTGCAGGCTCAGCAAGGACGAGACGAACTTTATGTAAACGGGTACTATTAAGCTGTTTTAACTTTAAAACTAATTGCTCATAAACATCATATTGCCATGCCATAAAATACAAGGTGTCGCGCCAAATGTGCCTTACGTCATCAATGCTTATATTCTGTTTGCTCAACAAATATTGATCAGCTAAATCTTGATACCGCGCATTGCCAAATTCAACGACAAGATCATCAAGCTGCTGCCAGTTACTAGGCTCATCTAAGTATTTTATAATCCTAGTAACAACATGCTCGCTGCCATGAACATCACCAATCGCAACGAGTTTATTAGCGTGTAACGCTTTATTAAGTTGGCTGTCGTAATCATAATTTTCAGCTTTGACACTACTTGCAAAACATACAGATGCGAGAATAACAAACCCGATAAGCTTTAAAACCTGCATATTAATCTAACTCTAATTGGGCTTTTTCAACAGTTTCCGCGGGTAACTCTTTTTGAACAGAAACCCCCAACTCTTTGAACTCAGAGGCCTGCTTAATCAAGTTTCCTTTACCGCGGTACAGCTGAGAAAACGCTTTATCATAGCTTTCTTTGGCGCGGTCTAATTGCTTACCAACCCCTTCCATACTGGTTAAGAAACCATTGAGTTTGTTGTAAAAACGCTCTGCACGAGCGGCAAGCTCTTTTGAGTATTTAGTTTGCTCTTCAAAACGCCACAGTTGTTTTACGATATTCAAGCTAGTCAATAAGGTCGTTGGCGTAGCAACTAAAATGTTTTTTTCGATTGCTTGCTGATAAATATCACTCTGGTACTTAAGCGCTTCAACAAAAGCCGACTCTATTGGTACAAACATGATCACCACTTCTGGTGAGTTAATACCGGGTAGTCTGTCGTAGGCTTTGCTTGCTAACTCGTTTATACGTGATTGCACCGCCATAACATGCTCTTTTAGCGCTTGCTGCGCTTCAAGCTCTGTATCGGCATTGACATAGCGTGTATACGCGTTTAAAGAGGTTTTAGCATCGATAACTAAATGACGTTGCTGAGGCAAATACACCACAACATCTGGTCGTAAACGGCCATCTTCGGTGTTAAACGATACTTCTCGCTGATAATCTACTCCAGCACGCAGCCCAGCGCTGTCTAGTACATTCTCAAGCATTAACTCACCCCAATTACCTTGGGTTTTCTTTTGCCCTTGTAATGCAGTGCTCAGCCTATCAGCTTGTTCGGTGATGGCTTGGCTTTTAGCTTGCAAATGCAATAACTCAGTTTTTAGTGCTGCACGCTGCTTTAGATCTTCGACGTGGATCAATTCCATCTTATCGCGAAAGCCTTTTAGCTCCCCCTGAACAGGTTTTAATAGTTGCTCAATACTTTCTTGATTTAAGGTTTTAAAACGTTGCGATTTTTCTTCAAGGATTTGATTAGCGAGATTTTCAAACTCTTTTTTGAGTTGCTCTTTGCTTTCTTTGATATGGCTAAGCTGCTCTTTAAAATGCAGTTCTTTTTGCTCAACTGTGCTTCGTAAGGTACTTAAATCAACATCGCGCTGATTAAGTGCAGCTTTTGTATCAGCAAGCTCAGCTTCGACCTTGCGCCAAAACTGACTATATTGTTGTGCTTGTTTTTCTTGTTCTACAAAGCGGGTTTTAAAGTGTTGAGACTCATCACGTTGTTCTGCGTAATCTTGCTGTAACTGCGAAAGTGTAAGCTGGCTTTGTTCAAGTTGCAGCTGCTTTTGTTCTAAATGATTTTGCAAGATTTGCTGGCTATTTTGAAGTTCGGTTGACTGATTTTTTAAGCGACTATTTTGTAGGGCAAAAATAACACCACTTGCAACAGCACCTACAGCAGCACCAAGCACACCACTTTGCCAATTAATCTGTGCAATTAGCTCTGTAATCATAATGAAAACTCAATAACTTAAAGACACATCATCATAACGAATTAGTGCTCAGCAGAGTAGGGGGTTTAGGCATAAAAAAAGCCAGCTCAAAGTGAGCTGGCTCTAACATTACTAAAATTTAGTAACCAAATGGGAAATCAACATAATGCTTATGTAAACTGCAATTTAACAACAAGCATAATAATAGACGCCCCAAAATTTGATTAGTTCAAAAAAACTTTAAAAAAATTTAATTTTTTATCAGTGCAAGCATTTGCTCTTCATCAAACTGAGTAAAACTCATTGATTTCTCGGTAAATAATGCATCAACAAGGGCTTGTTTATGCTGCTGCATTTTAAATACTTTTTGTTCGATTGAGTTAGCCATAATCAATTTATAAACAAACACAGGGTTAGTTTGGCCAATACGATAGGCACGATCTGTCGCCTGTTTTTCAACGGCAGGGTTCCACCAAGGATCAAAATGAATCACTGTATCGGCTTGAGTTAGGTTTAATCCGGTGCCGCCGGCTTTAAGGCTGATTAAGAATACGGATGTATCACCTTGAGTAAACTCTTCAATTACACGGTCGCGATGTCGCGTTTGCCCTGTAAGCATACTAAAGCGGATGCCAAGTTCATTTAATCGCTCAGCTATCACATCAAGTGCCATGGTGAATTGACTAAATATAATCACCTTACGTCCTTCGCTAAGCATAATAGGCAAATGCTTTGATAACCACTCAAGCTTAGCACTGCCAGCCTGTGAACTAGGATCGATCAATTTTGGATGACAGCAGATTTGTCTTAGCTTTAATAATGCATCTAAAAAGGCAAGCTTACTTTTTTGCACACCTTGCTGCGCAAATAGGTCAACTAATTTCTGTTCTAAAGATTCAGTGATACCGGTGTAAATTTCCTTTTGTTTGCTTTCAAATTCAAACTCTTTAACTAGCTCAGTTTTCTCTGGTAGTTCCTGCGTTACTTGTGCTTTAGTACGTCGCAAAATAAATGGCATGATCAACGATTTAAGTTCATCTGCACGGGCAACGTCGTTATCACGCTCAATAGGCGTTTGAAAATAGCTTTTGAAGTGTGTTTGCGAACCAAGTAAAGAAGGCATTGCAAAGTCGAGTAAAGATTTAAGCTCAAATAAGTTATTTTCGATAGGCGTGCCACTTAAGCAAAGCTTAAAGTCAGCATTAAGGCGCTTAACCAAGCGTGAAACCTGTGCGGCATCGTTTTTGATATATTGCGCTTCATCAAGAATGATGTTTTCAAAATACAGCGGCGAATAAAAGGCAATGTCCCGCTTTAATAGTGGGTAAGTTGTTAAGATACAATCTGCTTGCGACAACTGTTGTAATTGGTCGCTGCGCGCAGCACCAAAGACAGTCGTAATTTTTAAGTTGCTGGCAAATTTATTAATTTCACTTTGCCAGTTACCAACCAAACTGGTCGGGCAAACAATTAACGTAGGGCCAGCTTGTGGTGATTGCTTGGCATTAGCTAAAAAGGCGATAACTTGTAAGGTTTTACCTAGCCCCATGTCATCTGCCAAAATACCACCAAGTTGGTGACGTTTTAGAAAGTTGAGCCAATCAACACCGTGTTGTTGATACTCTCGTAATTGCACACCAGAGTTTAAGCCTTGAATATCGGACTTTTTAATAAGCTGTTGCGAGCTATTTAATTCAGATAGGTAAGCATCTAGAGCATCGTCTACAATATTAACCTTAATTGCTTTTTGCTCGATAAGCTTAGGCAAAAACGACAAAGGCATTAAGATTTCGTCACGGGTTTTAATATGCTCAAAACGTTCACGATAATCATTAAGCTGCATCATCGCGGCCTTTTCAACCACAGCAAAGCGTTTTCCTACAGTAAAGTAATAAAAGCGTTCACTTTGTCTGTTAAGAGATTGATAAGTGTTGTTATCAGTGACAAACAACTGTTGAGTTTTAACACCAGAGATCACGATTTTACTAACTATCTGATGACCTTTACCTCGCTCAACTTGCAGTGAAAGTTGTTTTAGAACTTTGCCTACGTCTAACTCATCATTAATTTTCCAACCGCGTTTTAATAAGTTTGGAATTATTTCAAACTTTAACCAGTGCTCATGAATAACTGATTGTTTATTAAAGATAAAATCAGTTTGTAAAGCCCCTTTACATAATTCAAAGCCAAGGTTAGTTAATTCATTTACAACGGTGTTTTCTAATGACTGGTTTAATATATCAGCTGGCGCCTGGCTTAAATCATACAAAGAGTTTTGATAATTAAACTGCAATCCTAGGCGGATTGTGCCCTCGTCATTATTAATACTGATGACAGGGAATACAGTTCGAGCTAGGCTTTTTTTGCTTTCCTTAAATGCATGAGGGATCACACCTTCACCAAAATTATCATTGAGCTGTTGATAAACACGATCAAAGTTCTCTGTGTGAATAGCAGGCATATTGGCTAGTAACGCTATTTCATCGGCAGTTAACGGCGTACGAATTCGGCCCACTTTTAGCTTTTCAGGGTCAAGGTAAGTAGGGGGGGTTGTTTTTAACAATAACCAATTATCTTGACCAGCAAGCGTCATGCTCAATGACGTTAAGTCTTTGTTTTGTTTCCAATCAAACTCTAGTGCTTGCATGCTATCAGCTTTAATTGCTTGGCGAGAGCGACCTAAAAACAAACGCTGGGTGGCAATTAATTGCTGTAGTGCTGCAAAGCCCCATTGACCTTTAAGCTCTAGTTTTCCAAGGGCATTTTGAGAACGGATCCAGCTATATAAACGAAAATCCGATTCTAATAAATCAGTGGGGGTTACAAAACTATTTAATTGCTGCTCGGTAAGGTTACGACCAAGCGTATAGTTATGCTCAGGATCGTAATTAGCAATTTTAGGAGTAAGGGTTACAACAGACTTCTCTACATCAAAAACAAATAATAAAACCTGTTTGGCATTGTCACTAGCAACTTGCTTAAGGGTTTTTAGCTCACTAAACCAATCGTTAATGATGTAGTCTTCACCGTAGTCACCTGAATGTTCAATTTTGAGCTTTAAGAGCACAGCTGCAATATGACGGCATTTAGTTTTAGAGCCACAAGTACAATGCGAATCGACCGAAAAGCCACTTGGTAATTTACTGATCTCAATATGCTGAGTGAAGGTATTTCCTTCGTTACCAAACATAGATGCATCGATAACACTAAAGTCACTGTTATGTTCTAACCAATTGATTTGGCCGTTCTGATGATACTCTTTTGCTTTACTTAACACATGTGGCTTAAACAGCTGTTTAATGAAGCGCTCAGACAGAGGAAACTGAGTTTCTTGCTCTTGTTTGATTTCTTCAAAGATAGCTAATAAGTCATTTTTGGATAAGTTAGCAGACATAACGCTTTTGGCAGTAAAAACAAAAAATAATTCTGCCAGTATATGATCTATCGGCCCAGAGCTAAAGCACTATTGGGCAATATTGGACTGGTTGGAGCTGATTAGTTAGTAAAAAAGTGCTTTAAAATAAAATCAAAGTTGAAAAGTGACATACTGAGCATTTAACAAACAACAATCGCACAAGATATAAACAGGTTAATAACAAGGAAGGGACTTTACAGATCGATTTTTTACTAAGCAAACAAATTTTCAGGGTAACGGAACTGTAAAGGGGCGATTAGTTGGTAAAAAACTGATCTGAGAGTGTAATAATGACCAAATTAGCCAACCAAAGATCACTATTTTACTAACGAAAGGAGGGGGGAGATCACGCTTTTACTAACTGTAAAAGCGTGAGAGATCATTATTTTACTAACTAATTAAAGCTATTTAACAATTTAGTTAGCTGCTCTAAGCGTTTGTCTGTCATCACTTTATTATCGATTTTCACAGATAAATCACCGCTTTTAATATTACGCTGTACGCTAACAAACTCACTGTCGATAAGTGCTTCACGACGGCTTGGCGCTGCTGGCTCAGCAGTTAATAGCTTGGTAATTGCAAGAGAACGTTTATCATCGCTGCTGATTTGCGCTATTTCGCTATCATTACTAACCTCATTTACAAGCTTGGTAAACAGCTGCTCATCACGCTCTTTGGCACTAATGAGCTTTTTAGCTACTTCGCGGCCAACATGATTCGCAGTAGGGTAAAGACTTAAAACCTCAGAAGGTAGATTCTCAAACGCTTTAATAGCATCAGCAATAGCAGTGTGTGATACACCTTCAATTGCCGCAATCTCACGATAAGAGCCTTTTTTACCCTCAGCAATAAGCTCATCACGGGTCTGTTGATATGCTTGACCTAGCTCCCATAGACTTGGGGCAATGTATTGATCAGATGATACAGCAAGAATTTTAGCATCTTGATCTGTAAAGTCTTCCGAGCTTAAAACTAAGTAATCAGAGTTACTTAAGATACATGCTTTACGACGACGAGAACCTGCTAATACAAGCATTTCGTCACCTTTATCCCAACATAGGGCAGGGTGCTGGTTACGGCCGTCTTCGGCAATTGCAGGAAGGATATCGGCAACTGACTTTTCATTTAGCAATGATTGTACACGGCGGTTTTTACCATAGACCTTTGTTTTAGCTTCAATTTCTGAGCTTGGAATAACCTTACACACCAAAGTAATTTGACGAGTAGGATCACTTGGAGCAGGCATACTGATAACATCACCAGCTGAAGCTTGCTCTAGCAAAGCATCTAAACTGCTACTTTCGATAGACGTTGAAAAAGGGTCTAAGCTGGTATCGTTTTTACGTTTTTTAGCCATTTTTATTAATTACCTTACTTAGCTGTATTTAGAGACGATTGAGTTGACTGCCAATTAGATCGGATCAACATTTCTAGTTCATCAACCACATCTTTGATATTTTCTTGCGCACGAAGTAGTGACTCACGACTAGCTAAGCTGTCTGACGTTTTTTGATCAAAAATGGTATTAAAAGAAGATGAGCTGGCGGTAATTGCCGAGCTATGATTGATTGGATAACTCATTACTTGACGACCAAATGCACTACGAACATCTTTAACGATGTCGCGCTGTGAATGGTTCCCTTTAACATAGTTAGTTACTAAGAATTGCATGAAGTCCCAACCTTGGTGGCCAAGCGCAGCAACTGTATGGTAAATCTCGCCTAATCGCTTTAAGTATTTATTGTTTGCATCAAAGTCTACAGCTTCAGGATGAACAGGGATAAGCATCGATGTAGAAGCCATTAATGCATTATAAAACATAAAGTTAAGTGATGGAGCTGTATCAATTAGAATAATATCAAATTGATCTTTTACCGGTTCAATAACTTTTTCGAGCAATTTATGATAGTGACGAGTTTTATCATAACTAGAGCTATCTTTTAATAAAGTTGCTGTTTCATGCTCAAAATAAAAGTCATCCATACCAGAAGGCAAAATACGAATATTAGGTATATGGGTAGGTAAGAAAGAGTTTGATACTAATTCATCCCAGGTTTCGTTTTCATCGAGTTCAATACAGTCACGCATTAAATCGCCCACAGTAATTGGGTCTGGCTCACTTGGTGGGAAAAAGCTTGATGAAGAACCTTGTGGATCAAGGTCAATAATACCAATTCTGTATCGTTTAATGTTGGTAGTAGCAAGTGCAGCGGCTATGTTCACCATGCTGGTCGTTTTACCACAACCACCTTTTAATGAGTTAATAACGATAACTTGTAATTTATCATCAACGGTACGGTGATCTGGCTTTATATCCATGATATCAGCCATAGCAAATATATTTACTAAGGTATATGCGTAGTGACCATTAGCACCACGTTTGATATTTAGTTCATCAAAGTCACCATTATCATGACGTCGTTTCAAGGTGCGATTATTACAGCCTAATAAGTCAGCGGCTGCTTTTTGCGTGTAAGTACGAAGTTCTTTTTCTTCAGACTTTAAATGGGCACGATAATGTTGAATACGTCCTTCTAGCGATTTTTCAGCAACTTCTGCTGTCGCTTTTAGTAACCTGTAAGTGGCTAGCGCATTATTATTGATAGACATACTTTCTTCCTCAAAGTTATGCTTTAAGTATAATGTCCATTCAAATTGCTGTAAACAAGTATTTAAGACGACATACCTTTTATTTATAAGACATTTAATAAAAATTTGTAACTTTACTGATGCTAAGTATAAATAAGTAAGTTTAATATCGGTTAAGTATATAGGTATATAAGGTTAAGATGCTAAAATAGTGAAATATATCACTGATTTTATTGAATATTTACTAAAAAGCCAGATCGTGTTTTTACTTGGTAAAGATCAGATCTATAATGACTCGCAGATCAGCATATTACTAAGCAAAAAATGAGCTTTCGACTTATGCACAGCTTAGTCACTGCTTTACACACAAAAATGCTTGTGTAGATCAAACTTTTACTAACTAAATTATAAAGTTATACACTGAGAGGATAACTAAAATGCGCAATAAGTTGGTATGGATCTGATCTATAGTTGGTACAGATCAGATCTATGCTAACTAAAGAGCTGTTTATCCACATGCTGTTTTAAAAAAGCAATTTTTGTCGTGTTAATTTGCTTTAAAAAGGTGATTAACAGGACATAAATTGAACTGAGTTAGTAAAATTGCGACCTATCAACTATAACTTAGTAAAAATCTGATCTGAAAATCAGCAATTACGAAACAGTTAGTATAAAACTGATCCGAAGAAATAAATTATGATCGGATCAAGTTTATACTAACTTAAACATTTAACTTTTGAAGTTTTATGTGTTGTTATTAACTGTCGAAGAAAAATTGGAAATAAGAACAATGAGCCGAAAGGTCAACATCTCGGTAGATAACTTACCCGATACATTACGCGGGCAGATCCACGGGGTGGAAAGTGCAATAGATAATGAAAGTCTTGCACTATTTACAGACAACAAAGATGTGCGTGTTTCAATTGAAAATGCTGCACATGGTTTGAGAGCTTACTCAAATACATTTAATCATTATGATTTATGGGGACGTTTTGTCCGTTCTGGTCATAAGAAGCTTCCGGTTGAAGAAGCACCAAAGAAAACCATCGTCACAAGAAGAATCTCTGAAAAAGTAGACGGCATTCTTTATGATGGCGAAATCAAAATTACACCTGCGGTAGTAAGCACAAGAAAAGATGGTGAAGATGTTGAATATCTTGTTTGGCCATCTGATCGAGAAGAAAAAGTCGAACGTGCCTTAATTCGTTTAGCCTCTAAAGGTAAAATTGTAAAAATCAATTTTAAGTCTGGCATTCAATACGCAGTTGTTTTTTCAATGAATGAATTAGCGCAAGAGCTGAAAGCGGTTGGCCAGTCGATGCCTTATCCGCAAATCAAAGAATCATTAGAAGCATTACAAGGTTCTAAACTTTCTTTTAAATATTCAGCAACAGATACGCGTAACTCTGATATTGATGACTCATTTTACGAATCGAACATGAACTTTTTATCGTCACTTCATTTTAGTGGAAAAAAAGGTCAAGGTGGTAACGTAAAATGTGTAGCTTGTTTGAATGCCTTCGTTCATAACATGATCGATAACCTTGAATACAAAGGTTACTACTTTAATAGTGCTCAAGAATTAAAACGTGGTTTATCTCGTTGGATGATGCTTCGTTTATATCATTTATGGCGTTATGCGGCACCGGGTAAGACCTACCATTTCCGACTATTATCGATTATGGAAAAATATGGCTCTATTTATTCAACAGACGAAATTACCGAGAATAAATTAAAAGCTTTGCGTCGTGATATGACTACGACAATGAAAGACTTAATTGAGAAAGGTGCAATCTCTGAATATAACATTACCAATGTCAAAGATGACAAAACGGGTAATATTATTGATTACACATATGAAATGCATCCATCTGATCAATTTTGTGATGAGATTCTTACGCTTAATAAGCATAATAAACGAATCGAAATTCAAGGTGGTAAACGCATTGTTGAGAATGCGGTATTAATCGATGAAGATAAAATTGAAGAAATAGTCGAAGACTAATTTCTTTTATACTTACTATTACTATATACAAAAGGCCACATATGTGGCCTTTTTAACATAATCAATCTGTCACTTGTTCTAAGTAAAGTCTATCTACTAAGAAATCATATTCTCTTTTTCGAGGGTGGCTTTCAGGTTTTTGATAATCAGTTAATGTACCAAGTTTTACATCTGGTTCTGGGTTTATCAAAATAAAAGGTAAAGCAGCACTAACATGATATCGATTTTTAGCTGTATATCTTACATTAACTTGTGGGCTAACTCTTGTTGGTCTACGAATTCGCAATTTTTCTTTATCACCTAAACTTGCAACTCGACTTTGCTCTTGTGCAACTAGCGCTTGCCAAGCGTGTTGGTCGATCATTCTTGGGTTAGAATAACTAGCCGATTTATCCAACATTGCTAAGGCCATTTTTTTTGTTAGCGTTTTAGTTGCGTGTTTGTGCATCCAAGTAAAACGAACAGAGTAGGGCGATTCAGTTTCAAAATGGATCTTACGATATGCTGCAAGGGTAATGAGATTTGGAACAGCATTGTGGACAGCTTCAAACCTCGCATCATTATTATCGATAGCTATAACACTATTTTTAAAATCAGCTTTGGCTTTATTTAATTGATTTATCCTTGCAATGAAATGTTGCTTATCGACATCTTTTAAAACTAATAAGCCTGGATGCCTTTTTAATACTCGACTACTTAATCCTGACTTTTTATAAAAATCACCAAAGGAATTTAGAATTAATTTATGAGCATCATCGCCTTCAATTTTATGTACACTAATTGAAGAAGGAACTTTCTTTTCGTCGTTTACATCGATATCTGGCAGTTGATAATATGAAGCCTTATCAAAACCCACTTCTTTTAATTCTTCACAAAACAAATGAGTCAATTCACTTACTAAATCAAACTGACTGCGTATCTCTAACTTTGTACTCATAGGAACACATCTTACTTAACGGTTATTCAATTTTAACCTTATCCCCTGCAAATTAATAGATAAATTTATTTTCAATGCTGACCTTACTTATTAATCAATTTAAGTATGATGTGTTCTTCTTTATGCTGCTTAGTACAGGTTTTCAACTTGATCAATGTTAGATATAAATTGTTCAATATAAGTGTGTAAAGCAGAGGTTACACTAGACCTTAATCTAGGTAAGATGTGTTCTTGGCCTTTGGGTTAATTGTTAAAACAAAAAAAGCTCTATAACTCACTGTTTCAAAATGGAAAGATGCTAAGTATCTGCTAGTTAATATCGAATCTGTTTATCAAATAACGAAATAATCGTAAATAGCTGAATATTGTCCTTGAACTTAGTACGTGCAATAAGTTAGTTTTCGTAAATGGTCTATGTTAGGAATGAGGAAACAACATGCAATCGTGGAACCCAGACAGCTGGAGAAAACTGCCGATACTTCAGCAGCCAGAGTACCCAGATCAAGAAGCCCTTAAATCAGTTGAAGGGCAATTAAAAAGCGCACCACCTCTGGTATTTGCCGAAGAGACGCGTAGCTTATACAAACAACTAGAAGCTGTATGTGAAGGCAGAGCCTTCTTATTACAGGGTGGTGATTGCGCAGAGTCATTCAGTGACTTTAATGCCGCAAATATCCGCGATACATTTAAAACACTTTTACAAATGGCCGTTGTTTTAACTTATGGTGGTAAATGCCCTGTAGTTAAAATTGCGCGTATGGCAGGTCAGTACGCTAAGCCACGCTCATCAGATTACGAAACAATCGATGGTGTTTCATTACCTTCGTACCGTGGCGATATCATCAATAATTTTGAATTCACAGAGCAAGCCCGTGTACCTGATCCACAGAGATTGATGACTGCATATCATCATAGTGCTGCAACGCTAAATTTATTACGCGCATTCGCGCAAGGTGGTTTAGCCGATTTACATCAAGTAAATCGCTGGAACATGGGCTTCGTTGCTGCAAATCCGCTTAAAGAGAAATACCAACAACTAGCTGACAGAATTCAAGATGCGCTTGAATTTATGGAAGTATGTGGTATCGACTCAACCGTTGCTCCGAGCTTAAAAGAAACAGACTTATTTACATCACACGAAGCGTTATTATTAGGCTATGAAGAAGCTCTAACACGCCGTGACCACTTATCAGGTGATTGGTATGATTGTTCTGCACACTTTGTTTGGATTGGTGAACGTACACGTCAACTTGATCATGCACACATCGAATTCTTTAAAGGTATTAAAAATCCAATTGGTGTGAAAGTTGGGCCAGGTATGGACCCAGATGAGCTAATCAAACTTATCGATGCAGTTAACCCAGATAACATTCCAGGTCGCTTAACGTTAATTACGCGAATGGGTGCTGATGTACTGCCAGAGAAACTACCGGCACTAGTACGTAAAGTACAACAAGAAGGCCGTAAAGTTATTTGGAGCTCAGATCCAATGCATGGTAATACTGAGAAAGCGAGCTCAGGTTATAAAACACGTAGCTTTAATAATATTCTTCGTGAAATTAGCCAGTTCTTCGCAGTACACAAAGCTGAAGGTTCATACCCAGGTGGTGTTCACCTTGAAATGACTGGCCAGCACGTGACTGAATGTACTGGTGGTGCATATGGCTTATCTGATGAAGATTTAGCACAGCGCTACCGCACTCAGTGCGACCCACGCCTAAATGCAGATCAAGTTTTAGAACTAGGTTTCTTAGTTGCTGATTTATTAAAAGACGCACGTAAGTAACACTAAGTTATCCAAAAAAGGCTGCATATTGCAGCCTTCTTTAATGTCCGATACTAAAATAAGTTAGTACTTACGTCTTTCAAGACCAGTATCAGATATAATCTTTGCAGAAATTTCTTCTACTGAATGATGAGTCGAATTTAAAAATTGAATCTTCTGTTTTTTATAAAGCATTTCTACTTCACGCACTTCGATACGACACTGTTTTAAAGACGCATATTTTGAATTAGCCATACGACGCTGGCGAATATCGGCAAGGCGAACAGGGTCAATCGTTAAACCAAAAAGTTTATGTTTGTAAGCTTTTAAACACTCAGGCAGGGTGCCTCTTTCTAAATCATCTTCTGTCAGCGGGTAATTCGCCGCTTTGATACCATATTGTAATGCTAGGTATAAACTAGTTGGTGTTTTACCGCTTCTGCTAACACCTACTAAAATAATGTCGGCTTCAGCATAGTTTTTAATGTTAGCGCCATCATCATTGGTCAACGCATAGTTAACCGCATCAATACGAAAATCATAACTTTTCTCGTGCATCGAATGCGTTCTATGAACCTTTGGTACTGGCGCAACTTTTAACTCTTGAGAAATTTTATCACTGTATTGTGATAAAAAGTCATAACACACCGCGCAAGACGATTTAATAATTTCACTTAGCTCGTGGTTTACAAAAGTGAAAAACACGAGTGGCTGTTCTCCATCACGTTGCGCTGTTGAATTAATTAAGTTCTTAACTTCAATTGCTTTTTTTTCTGTTTCAACAAAAGGAATTGTTTTGTGATTAAACTCAACAGGAAACATAGATAAGGTCGCATGACCAAAGACTTCAGAGGTGATTGCTGTTCCATCAGAAATATAAAATGCAGTTCTCATATTTAACCTTTTTATTACCTTTATCTGCAAAATAGGGGCTTCACGGTTTACGTGAGGTCTGTTGCCAGTGTAGAATGACTACGACCTTTTTAGAAGGTTTTCTTTCTTAACTCTCACAGTTAGTACTACAATTTGTTTATGGAGAAAGATCCGTGCAAGAATACGTTCTCTGGTATCAAGAGCTTGGTATGCAAGATGTTCCTCGTGTTGGCGGTAAAAACGCTTCACTTGGTGAAATGATCTCAAACCTAGCTAACGCTGGTGTTCAAGTGCCAGGTGGTTTCGCTACAACCGCTGATGCATTCAATGAGTTTCTAGAGCAATCTGGATTAAACTCAAAAATCCACGATATTTTAGACACATTGGATGTGGATGATGTAAATACACTCGCTAAAGTCGGTGCCGAAATCCGCCAATGGATTATCGATACACCATTCCAACCTAACCTAGACCAAGCCATCCGCGACGCATATAGCCAACTACACGGCGACGCATCACAAGATGTTTCATTTGCAGTTCGCTCATCTGCTACAGCAGAAGACATGCCAGACGCTTCATTCGCAGGACAACAAGAAACGTTTTTAAACGTACGTGGTATTGATGCAGTAATGACTGCAATCAAACACGTGTTTGCCTCACTATTTAATGACCGCGCTATTTCTTACCGTGTTCACCAAGGTTATGATCATCGTGGTGTTGCATTATCAGCTGGTATCCAACGCATGGTTCGTTCAGATAAAGCAGCTTCAGGTGTTATGTTCAGTATTGATACTGAATCTGGCTTTGAAGATGTTGTATTTGTCACTTCAAGCTATGGTCTTGGTGAAATGGTTGTACAGGGTGCTGTAAACCCAGATGAATTTTATGTTCATAAACCAACTCTTGCTAACGGTAAACCAGCGGTAGTTCGCCGTAACATTGGTTCAAAAGCAATCCAAATGATTTACTCAGCGGATGAATCACATGGTAAGCAAGTTGAAATTGTTGACGTAGATTCGTCACTTTCAAACAAATTCTCAATCACAGATGCTGAAGTTCAAGAACTTGCAAAGCAAGCTGTTATTATTGAAAAGCACTATGGTCGTCCAATGGACATCGAGTGGGCAAAAGACGGCAACGACGGTAAACTTTACATCGTTCAAGCACGTCCAGAAACAGTTCGTTCAAACGAAGACGCTAACGTTATGGAGCGTTTCCAATTAAATGGTACAAGCACAGTTGTTGCTGAAGGCCGTGCAATTGGTCACAAGATTGGTTCAGGTACTGTACGCGTACTAGATTCAATTGATGAAATGGACAAAGTACAACAAGGCGACATTCTAGTTACTGACATGACTGACCCAGACTGGGAGCCAATCATGAAACGTGCCGCTGCGATTGTTACAAACCGTGGTGGACGTACTTGTCACGCGGCAATCATTGCTCGTGAATTAGGTATTCCTGCAGTAGTTGGTTGTGGTAATGCAACTGATTTAATTAAAGCAGGCCAAGATGTAACTGTATCGTGTGCCGAAGGTGACACAGGTTATATCTACGAAGGTATTTTAGATTACGAAGTACTTACTTCACGTGTTGATGAAATGCCAGAATTACCAATGAAAGTTATGATGAACGTAGGTAACCCTGATCGTGCATTCGACTTTGCTCGCTTACCTCATGCCGGTGTTGGCCTTGCGCGTGTTGAATTCGTAATCAACCGAATGATTGGTGTTCACCCTAAAGCACTTCTTAATTTTGATGCGCAATCTGACGAGCTAAAAGCTGAAATCTCAGAAATGATGGCAGGTTATGAATCACCTGTAGAATTCTATATTTCTAAGCTTGTTGAAGGTATTGCAACACTAGGTTGTGCGTTTGCACCTGAGCGTGTCATTGTTCGTATGTCTGACTTTAAGTCAAACGAATATGCAAACCTTGTTGGCGGCCAGCAATATGAGCCGGAAGAAGAAAACCCAATGATTGGTTTCCGTGGTGCAGCACGTTATATCTCTGAAGACTTCCGTGACTGTTTCGCGTTAGAGTGTGAAGCGATTAAACGTGTTCGCAACGAAATGGGTATGACTAATATTGAAATCATGATCCCATTTGTTCGTACGCTTGAAGAAGGTAAGCGCGTTATTGAATTACTTGAAGAACATGGTCTTAAACGTGGCGAAAATGGTCTGAAAGTAATCATGATGTGTGAATTACCATCAAACGCGTTACTTGCAGATGAGTTCTTAGAGTATTTCGATGGTTTCTCTATCGGTTCAAACGACTTAACTCAGTTAACATTAGGTCTTGACCGTGACTCAGGTTTAATTGCGCATCTATTTGATGAGCGTAACCCTGCAATCAAGAAACTATTATCAATGGCTATTCAAACTGCTAAAGCAAAAGGCAAATACGTAGGTATTTGTGGTCAAGGTCCTTCAGATCATGAAGACTTTGCAGCTTGGTTAGTTGAGCAGGGCATTGATTCTGTTTCTCTAAACCCAGATACAGTATTAGAAACTTGGTTATATCTTGCTAAGAAATTAGCCGACTAAGTACTTTATTTAACTAAAATAAAGATTCTGATATAAAAAATGCCAGCACTTAGCTGGCATTTTTGTAGCTCAATTAGGAATCAGCGAGCAAGTTTTTTATCGATATAAGCACATGACTTAGTCAGAGCCTTTTGGCACAAGGTTAAATAATCACGCGCTTTAGGATAGTAAAAAGATAAACAGAAAAGTCCTGCAATAAAGAAGATCAGCGACGGTCCGGGAATAATAACAAAAACTAAACCCAATAACATGCACAAGGCACCTAAACTGATTAATGCAATTTTTTTCATCTGACTATCTCATTTGCTGCTTTAATACACAGTATAAAAGTATTGCCCCCGAAATCGATAAAAAGAGTGTTACAAACTGTAAAATCTTCAATTTATCTTAGCTATTAGCATGATATAATTTGCAAAATGCCTTAATTTATCACCGTCATGATAGCAACAATAAGCCAACAACAAGCCACCACAGAACTCGTTTCTAATTACTTAGATACAATACAAAAACAAGGTTTTAGTGGTGATACCGATGCAAGCTTTTCTACACGTTTAAGTTTATCAACCGATAACAGCGTTTACCAACAGGTACCTCAAGGTGTCATCTTTCCAAAGTCAGCAAAAGACATACAACTTGCTATGCAAATTGCTTCTCGTGATCCGTTTTTATCACTGACTTTTGGTCCACGCGGAGGTGGTACAGGTACTAATGGTCAATCGCTAACCCCAGGTATAGTTGTTGATTTATCTCGCTACATGCGTGAAATTTTAGAAATCAATGTCCAAGAAAACTGGGTGCGCGTGCAAACGGGTGTAATAAAAGACCAATTAAACGACTTTTTGCGTCCTTACGGTTTTTTCTTTGCGCCCGATTTATCAACAAGTAACCGTGCAACAGTCGGTGGAATGATAAATACAGATGCATCAGGTCAAGGCTCTTTGGTTTATGGCAAAACAAGTGATCACGTTTTAGGCCTAACAACTTATCTTGTTGATGGCACTGAAATGTCAACAACCCCTATGCCTATTGAAAAAGCAAAAGTAATTGCTGAACAAAACACGACAGTAGGTAAGTTATATAAAACAGTTCTTGATATTGGCCTTGAGAATCGAGACGCTATTTTAGAAAAATTCCCACGTTTAAACCGTTTTCTGACCGGCTACGATTTAGAACATATTTTTTCTGATGATTTACAAACCTTTGATATGAGTCGATTAATTACTGGCTCCGAAGGTTCATTAGGTATAGTTACTGAAGCAAAACTAAATATCACGCCCATTGCTGAATTTAAAACATTAATAAATATTAAATACGATAGCTTTGATTCTGCACTTCGTCATTCACCCTTTCTAGTTGCAGCAAATGCAACTTCTGTAGAAACAGTCGATAGCAAAGTACTTAACCTTGCTCGAGAAGATATCATTTGGCATTCAGTATCGGACTTAATAACCGATGTTGAAAACAAAGATATGCAAGGGCTCAACATGGTTGAGTTTAATGCGGTTTCACCTGAAGACATTAAAGATAAAGTAGACACTCTTTGTAAGCTACTCGATGAATGTGTTGAAAAACAAACTAATGGGGTGATCGGTTATCAGTTAACGAATGACAAAGCTGATATATTAAAAATTTATGCAATGCGTAAAAAGTCAGTGGGCCTTTTAGGAAATGTAAAAGGCAGTCAAAAACCGTTAGCTTTTGCTGAAGATACTGCAGTACCACCAGAAAACTTAGCCGATTTTATAGTCGAGTTTCGTGAACTTCTCGATAACCACAACCTTCAATATGGTATGTTTGGCCATGTTGATGCCGGTGTATTACACGTACGACCTGCTTTAGATATGTGTGATCCAGAGCAAGAAAAATTACTTCGCCATATTTCAGATGAAGTCGTTAAACTGACTGCCAAATATGGCGGATTGATGTGGGGTGAGCACGGAAAAGGATATCGAAGTGAATATGGCCCTGAATTTTTCGGCGAGCATTTATTTACACAACTTCGAAAAATCAAAGCGGCATTTGATCCAAATAATAGAGTAAACCCAGGTAAAATCTGTACGCCAATTGAAAGTAAAGACTCACTCGTTTCTGTTGATGATCAAAAGCGTGCCTGGTTCGACAAAGAAATTTCTATCGATGTTAAAACTGAATTTAATAACGCGATGACCTGTAATGGTAATGGTCTATGTTTTAACTATGATGAAAAATCACCAATGTGTCCATCTTATAAAGTAACAGGTGACCGCCGTTATTCACCTAAAGGTCGCGCAAGTTTAATGCGCGAGTGGTTGCGCCTTCAAGAGTCTGAAAATATTGATTTACTCAATGTCGAAAAAGAATTAGTTAATGGCGAAGTAATCACTTGGTGGGAGCGCTATCAACATAGTCGCGATAAGAAAAAAGGCGTTTATGATTTCTCTCATGAAGTAAAAGAATCAATGGACGAGTGTTTAGCTTGTAAAGCATGTACTACTGCTTGCCCAATCA
This sequence comes from Pseudoalteromonas sp. BZK2, assembly GCF_014349195.1. Lineage (NCBI taxonomy): Bacteria > Pseudomonadati > Pseudomonadota > Gammaproteobacteria > Alteromonadales > Pseudoalteromonadaceae > Pseudoalteromonas > Pseudoalteromonas sp. BZK2. The sequence continues at coordinate 146,538 of NZ_JACSOG010000005.1, forward strand.
AAGTTGATGTACCAACATTCCGTTCACGCTTTTTAAATTTCTACCACAGTTATTATGCGCGCCCAGCAAAAGATTATTTAGTAGCAGGCATCGAACAAACTGCGCCGGTGATGGCAAAATTTGCTAAAGTGGTAAATCCAATAGTAAATACAAAACTTGTTTCAGGATTAATTAAAAATACCATTGGTTATGTTGATACGCCAAGTTTAAGCATACCGCAACTTTCTAAACGTATTTCAAAAGATCAGCATTTTAATTTTGAATTACTTAATTCACTTTCAAAAGAACAACAAGCTGAATATGTACTGATAGTACAAGATCCATTCACGAGTTTTTACGAAGCCGAATTAGTCGAAAGCTTTATTAAAGTCATTAAAGCGTTAGGCAAAAAACCTATGCTATTACCATTTAAACCTAATGGTAAAGCACAGCATGTAAAAGGGTTTTTAAATGAATTTAAAACAACAGCAAAAAATGCTGCTGAGTTTTTAAATTCACTCAGTGAAATCAATGCTCCTTTAGTTGGGCTCGATGCATCTTTGGTTATGTGTTACCGAGATGAATATGTGTCAATTTTAAAAGAGAACCGTGGAGATTTTAAAGTTGAGCTTGCGCATGAATGGCTTCAAACGCAAAACTTTAAACAAGTTACTCTTGCCACTACAACGAGTTCGCCATTTAAATTGTTGAGTCATTGTACTGAAACAACAGCAATGCCGAATGCATCTAAAGTTTGGCAAACCATTTTTGCTGATCTAAATTTACAGCTTGAAACTACCAGTACGGGTTGTTGTGGTATGGCAGGAACGTACGGCCATGAAAAACAAAACCAAGAAAATTCACGGGCTCTTTATGAAATGAGTTGGCAACCAATTATTTCAAGTAATGAGCCTGAAACTATTTTAGCAACTGGCTTTTCTTGTCGTAGCCAAGTGAAGCGCTATGAAAAATTTAAACCAAAGCATCCACTGCAATTAATTGCAGAGCTACTTTAAGTTGTAAAAATAAAAAAGGCGCTCAACGCGCCTTTTTTATTGGTAACTTTTTGCTATGGGCTTGGTACTCATGCCATGAATGAACACACTAAATAAAATGGTTGTTAATGTTACTGTGGCAATTTGTTCTTTGTTTTCAATTGCTGTATCCATCACCATTAAAGTGAAAACGATAGACGCCAAACCTCGAGGACCAAACCACGCAAAAGTAAATTTGTCTTTGAAATTTAGATTAGTAAACATAAGTGAAAGGAGTACCGGCACAATTCTAAAAATCGTCACACTTAATAACGCATAAAAAACAATTGGCCAAGTGATATCATTCACAATTAAGTGACCACATACAAAACCGAATAAACACCAAATTAGTAGCGCAACAAATTCGGCGATATGCTCAGAGTCTTTAACTAATGTTGAACGTATTTTTTTAGGTGCTAAGTAATCAAATAAAAGTCCCGCAACAAAAACAGCAATAAAACCACTGCCATGGAAATTTTGTGTTAAAGAGAAAATAGCCATCACTAAACCAATCAATAAAAATGGACTGCTATTATTTGCAAAGTAATGACGTGCTAATGCTATTTTTAAAAGTGGAATAAAGACGGCCATCGACACGCCTGCAATAACAAGTGCAACACCTAACTCTCTTGCAAAAACAAGTAAAGTATCAATTGTCGTTACAGCACTTTCTGGATTTTGAGCTAATAAAAGTAAAATTAGAAAGATGGGTACGCAAAGGCCATCGTTCAAACCACTTTCCGTATTTATTCCTTCGCGAACTTTCTCTGGAACCGATGTGCATTCTAAAATTCCTTTGCTAAGCGCAGCATCCGTTGGTGTTAAAATAATCGCGATCAAGGCAGATTGAAAAAGTGATAACTCCGAAAAGAAAAACAACCCACCAGCTACACCTAACAGTAATGTCATCGGCAAAGCTACAAAAAGTAACAGGCTAGGGTACTGATAACTATGTTTTAATACGGGAAGTTTTGATTTAGCGGCATCGGTAAATAAAAAAATACTTAAGGTTAATTCAACCAAAGGTAAAATGTCACTGAGTCCGGCTTCGCCTAACTTAAACTCACTCGGCAAAAAGTAAGACATTGCAATTCCGACTAACACAAAAAACATCGGCCCGGTAATTTCTGTTCGCTCTAGCTGACGAATCGTCAGTGAGTAAAATAATAAAGCTAAACCGACTAACGCCAGTATTGTATATTCCATTAAACTTTCCTTTTTATTCCAGACTTTGCACGTTCTTTTATATTTGTTTGAATATAAATTTGATCTGTCGTAGCAATTTTTGCATGACCTAAATCTTCAGATAAATGCTTTAGCGGTCTTGTTTGAGCATCGTGTGTTGCACCAGTATGCCTTAACCAGTGAGCAGTGGCTGCTTCAAGTTGTTCCGCATCATCTTTAAAGCCGTCATCTAAAAGAGATTGTTTTGCTAAATCAAAACTTTGCTGAACCAAACGACGAATTTGACGAACAGTCATTCCACCTTTACCACGAATTTTATGAACTAACGGCTCAGCTTCATCAACGCGGGGCAGGGCAGGTAAACCACGGTAAAGCCTATAACGTTTTAGATATGATATAAAATCTTCACTTAAGGTAACATCACGTAATTTATTGCCTTTACCCATAATTCTTAGAAACCAAAAACCATCATTATCTTGCCAAAAATGTGACATAACGGGTGACCACTGAGGGCGCTCGGATAACTCAGATATTCGTAAGTACAACCCTTTTAAGCAAGCAAGTGTGAATAAATTTCTTTCTAAATCAGGTTGTTGTTCACATAAATCACGAGTAACACCAAAAACATATTCCCATTGAATATCACTAAGTGTATCGGGAATTTTAATTTGCGATTGCACAACTAAGTAAGGGCTATTCTTTTTAACAACCGGTACAAAGTTAGCAAGGGTTTTTTCTTCTAAAATTGCGAACTTATAAAAAACATTTAAAGCTGTAAACATAGCTGCGAGTGTTTGTTGGCTAGCAATATTTTCTTTATTGATGAAAGGGCGCCAATTTGTATTTAGTCGTCTTATGCCTTGTTCATCTTTATAACGCCATTGCACTGAACTTGATAACCAGGCTGAATCTGGTTCAACCATAAAATCAACATAGGCTTCAATATCTTCACGTTTTAGATCAAATACCGATTTTTCAGCAACCAACCACGACCATAAACAAAAACGCTCAAGCTCATTTCGAAAACGATTAAATGTGGCTTCTGATTTTCGGCCATACACATATAAAAACTGATAAACAAAAGCTAAGTCATTTTTTGATTCAGCAACAGTCAATCCAACTTGATGTATAAAGTGTTCAAGTTCTGGATATTCTGTTGCAAGAGTATCATCTTCAAGATGGGCAATTTGGTAACGCAGTTGTTTTAATGTATCGACGAGAGCAACGAGCATAATGATGTAATATCTTGTAAAATAGCTAGTTATAAGATTACCATAAAGTCCGATACTGTCTAGTATTGGACTTAATATATCTATAGTATTTGCAACATTAACTAGATTGCCATACTAATATTCAAGGAATATGTATGAAAAAGTTTATCGCTATTAGTTTAGTTTTAATCACTACAATTTTAACCGGTTGTGCTACAACAGGAAGTGCATCTCCCGATGAAAAACGTGCTTTAGTACAAAGCATGAAAAACAATACATTAAGTGAGCTTTACGCTCAAAAACCTGATGTTAAACAACAAATTGCTAACTCTGCTGGTTATGCGGTTTTTGATAATGCCAATGTAAATGTTGTTTTAGCCAGTTTTGGCGGTGGTTATGGTGTAGTAAAAAATAACTTAACCGGTAAATCAACTTATATGAATATGGGTGAAGCAGGTTTAGGCTTAGGTTTAGGTGTTAAAGACTTTAATGTTGTGATGGTTTTTCATAATCAAGCAGCAGTAAATCGCTTTATTGAACATGGTTGGGCATTCGGTGGAAATGCAGATGCAGCAGCAAAATATGAAGATAAAGGTGGTGCTTTAGTTGCCGAAGCAATTGCCGACCAAGTAACTGTTTATTCCTTAACCGAAAATGGCCTTGCGTTACAAGCGGTACTTAAAGGCACTAAGTTTTGGGTAGATTCTGAGCTAAATTAAGCTATTTTAAACCTTTCTAAAAGTGGGCTAGTTAGTAACCTAACTCCCACTTTTCATTATTTCATGTAATTTAACATAACGTAATTTATGGGCTATCCGCTATTACGCAAAAGCGTCCTCAGTTGGAGCATTTGCTAGTCCTGCAACAAGTGTTAGCGCTACACATGCCGCACTAATCTTTTTTACAATATCCGACCAGATCTTACCTTCTTCCTTCGATTTTGATTTTTCGATAGCAAGTTTTAGTAAAGCTTCTTTTTGATCCATTCCAACAGCATTGGCCATTGCGATGCACTGGTTAGCAGTTAAATGACGGTTACCTTTTTTAATTTGAGACATATTACCTGAGTTAAATTCAGTAAAATCTGAAATAACTTGTTTGTCCTGAGTGTAACCTTTAACTTCTTTATATTTTTCAATTAGTTCGTAACTAAAATTCATAGCGTTCTCCTCACTTACTTAATTATAACTGTCATTCTTGATAAATAAAAAGTTGACGACTGTCAAAAATGAATGCTAGATTTACCAACATTCAAGATTGACAGTTTGTCATTTTAACAAGGAATACGGATATGAGTTTCACTAAATTACATGAGCTAAACCAAACTTTATCTCAATATTTACTCGATACATTCTCAATCGATATTCCTGACCCAGTTACTCTAACCATTTTCTTCGGCCTGTACTTGTTTGTAATTATTGCTGCGCTTTTGGCTGTTAACGAAACACTTAAAGATTCATATATGGATAGTAAGGACTAGATAATGACCGCACTATCATCTACCCAATACGCTCAAGTATTCCCGTTAAATACTGCAATGAATTTAACGGCTAATTTGCACCCTGCAAACACGGCAAAAGATGTTTTCGAGAATTTATCTAAGCCAATGAAAGAACGTTTTTTCGACTATCAAACTTGGCGAAATCGTATCTTTGAACGTCATTCTAACCTTGCTCACATGCTTAGTTCGGGCTATTTTTTAGCTGAAAAATTCGGCAATTTAGCCGATGCAAACGCCCGTTTAAAGCGTGCAGATGAAGCGTTAAAACTTGGAAATCTGAAGTTCGGACACATTAATTTGTCCGTTTCTGATGATGAGCTTTGCGATATTGCAGAGCAAAAAGCTCGCTATTGCGAGCTTAAAATCGCTAAAAATGGTCATAACTTGCATGTATTTGCTCAATTAGAAGAATTAGCAAATTCATTTAATATCGATGCACCGGTTCTCGTTTCACCTTACTGTTCAACCCTATCAGCAACATCATTAGTTGGGGCTCTTAACCGTTTTGCAGACCCTATTTGGTGGCGTAGAAAACTTCGCAAAATCCAAGCTGTAACCATCGAACAATTAGCGCGTGATTTAAGACTCGTACATAAAAAAGCGAGTGCGTATGTCTCACAGCCAACCATCCAAAACCGCCGTGATAGAAAACGAAAATCAGAGCAAATTATGTCGGATTTATTTGTTGTTCCAAATGAATCAAATCCGTTTGAAGAGTTTGAAACACTGCAATCTATCATTGAACGCTCTCATACATCTGGCAAACAACAAGCTGCCGAACTCATGGTTCGTATTCGTGGTTTCGAAGAACTGGCCGACATGCATGGCCATCGCGGTGAGTTTTATACTTTATCAGCGCCTAGTCGTTTTCATTCAGTACACCACACAGGCATACCGAACAAAAAATATAACGGCTCAACCCCTCAAGAAGCACAAGAATACTTTAACGATATTTGGAAACGTGCACGCGCCCTATTCGCTAAGCAAGATTTAAGACCTTACGGTTTTAGAGTTGTTGAACCACATCATGACGGTTGCCCACACTGGCACATGCTTTTATTCATGGAAAAAGGTGATGCAACTCAAGTACGTAACATACTTAGAAAGCTTTGCACCCAAGATACACCGGACGAATTCAAATCAAAAACAACCCGCTTTAAAGCAATAGCTATAAACAAAAACAAAGGCTCTGCGGCTGGTTACATTGCTAAATACATTACTAAAGCTGTTACTGGTGATTGCATTGATAAAGTCACTTGTTCTCAAGCTGGTGAAATTAACGTACTACCCGCTGATGCTGCCGAACGTGCATCAACATGGGCAAGCACTTTTAACATTAGACGCTTTCAACAAATCGGCGGGCCATCTGTCAGTTTATGGCGAGAACTAAGACGACTAGGCCAAGGCGAACAAGGCAAATGCGAGGTTGCAAACGCAATGAAAACCACACTAGATACCGTATCAAAATATGCCTTAGAAAAGGTTCGTCAAGCCGCTGATTCATCTGACTGGAAAGCGTTTTGTTTAGCAATGGGCGGCGTACAAGTTAAACGTAAAGACCAAACACTAAGACTGCATTACCAGATACCTGACATTGTTGACCAAATCACAGGTGAGATTAGCCGAAGCGAAACCCAATCGCCCTACTTTGCCACCAAATACGGCGACCAACCAGCCAACCGTATTTTGGGCGTGGCATGGGATGCCGTTGTTGTTATCACTCGTCGCGGAACATCACAGATTTTGACAGAAACAGACATCAAGGCTCAGCGCAAAATCATGATAGGCGTATCAGAGCAGATTCAAGGCTGGCATGACGACGGTCGCTTATTCGAGCCAACCAAAGAAGAAATGCAATTCCTAGAAGCATGTGTTTTAGAGGACTATCAAAACATGTGTTTGTTCATGGATTACGAAGCACTAGCAGGCAACATTATGAGCGATGAAATCGCGAACTTGGACTTGTGTCATTAACTGTAACTTTTAAATTTAACACCACCCATTAAGGAAATTTTATGAATATTGAAGGCGCAATCACGGATTTAGCACCAATCAACCGTACTGATGATAAAGGTGCTCCACTCCCAACAACCGCAGAGTTTAAGCTTCACACAAAGAACCCTGCACAAATTCTGTCTGTAAAAGTCTCTGCTGACCAATACACAGACGGCACTTACAAGCAATTAGAACAAATGCAATCAGACCCGAATGGCTGGGGCTTAAAGCCTGTATTACTGAATATCGAGTATTACGAAGGTGCGAACGTTGCTCGCCAGATGGATTGGAAAGGCTTCCGATTACACAGCCTTGCTGAACATAAGGCTAAATAATCATGGCTACTTGTGTCCAGCTTGAGTACGGCGAACTAAAACCAACCGCGCAATCAATCCAAGACTGCACTGGCTTTGTCATGCTTGAGCCGACCGAGTACCAACAATTTTTGCTAGGTTCCTCGTTGTTTGACCCTAGCGAAATTCCTATTGAAACAGCACAGATGCTTTTTGTAAGTGGCTTTTCGATAGTTATTACTTGTTACATGGTCGCTTGGGGCTATGGAACGGTAATCAACTGGTTTCGACCAGAAAACGACAATACTTAAATTTTAATTTTCAAGCTAAAAGGAAATCATTATGGATTTTACAAACGTTACTTCAGTTGTAGATGCAGCGATTATCGTTGCTGCGATTACTGGCCTAGCCGCTCTAAAAATGGCTCCGGGTGTAGCTAAATGGGGTTACAACAAGGTTATTGGCTGGTTCCGTTAATCACCGTTTAACCTGTTTCAAAAATCGCACATCAAGCCACGTTTCTTTGCAGGTGCGTGGCTTTTTTAATGGAGTAATTAACATGATTTGGGGTATCTACTATGCAGCACTTGGCATTGCTTGCGCCGTTGCGGTCATTCGTGGTTTCGAAAGCGAGTAAACTTTTATCATGGTGTTTCCGCGGTCTAAAGTTCGCAGCTAGACACCCACTTAAATTTATTTTCAATCTATTCAAGCTATGGTTCTGCATGATGATGCTAACTGTATTTGCATCATGTGCTATGGCGGAAGTTGATATGAATGATTTAAAGTCACCTGCTCAAAATACTATCAAGGGTTGCCTTGGGCCACACGGTTCTCCTTCAAGTACTGTTGCTGAATGCCAATCTTTGTTTGCTCAAGTCGTATCAAACATTACTAATAATGATAGATATTTAGGCGGAGATTTTACATCCTACAATAAATCTGAAACTATATTTAGGGATAGATTCTCATATTCTTATTGTGGTCATTATATTGATGCAAATAACCCTTGTACTGATATAAGAAATACCAACGCTTATAATGATTACTCAATTGATGATACCCCATCATGCCCTCCCGTTTCTTTTCCAGATTATGACATTCCTATATATGTTAACGATGACACACTTATGTGTGGTAAAGACTTGCCACCTAATAATTGCCCAGAGAACACGGCTGGTGATACTTATGTAGGTGGTTCAGGTTCAGCAAATTCAACTGTTTGTTATCAAAATGATGATGGCTCACAATGCCATATACAAACAGATGCGAATGGCGGTTACTTATTACCTTCTACCTTTGATTCTGCAGAACCTGTCACTTGCAACGGCCTACCATCTAATAATGAAGATGATGAAGATAAGTTTTGTTATGTCCATAACAATGGCGGAATATATTCCGTTGACTGTCCTACCACTTCAATTTCTATCGATACAACTGGTATACAAAAAAATGCAGATCAATTAGCTGTAAATCATGAACGCCTTGCAAATATAGAAGCATCTTTTATCAGCCAACAAGACATAGATAACCTTATGGCCTCTGGAGAACTTAAAGGTGAAAAGGGAGAGCAAGGCGAAAAAGGTGATAAGGGTGAAAAAGGAGAAAAAGGCGAACAAGGTATTCAAGGTGCTAGAGGTGCTGCGGGCGCTGATGGCCAGAAAGGAGAAAAAGGCGAACAAGGCGAAAAGGGAGAGAAAGGAGATAAAGGCGAAAAAGGCGAACAAGGGGCTAGGGGTTTACAAGGTATTGCTGGAACAAATGGAACCAACGGTAAAGATGGTAAAGATGGCATTAATGGAACAGATGGCATTGATGGAGAGGACGGCGAAGATGGCGAAGGTTGCTCTATAGTTTCGACAATGTCAGGTGCAACTATCTCATGTGGAGAATCGCAATCTGAATTATCAAATGGTAACTGTTCCACTGAGTCACTATCCAATGGAGATACAAAAGTCACATGTCCAGATGGTTCTGAATCAACGGTCAATGGTGTGGATGAAGATGGAATTATTGGCGCTTTAGATAAGCAATTATCTGAAATGAAAAAGCAAACAGATGAACTAAAGTCGCAATCAGAATCACTTGAAAACATAGGGACATATGATGGTGAAAAGCCAGTTATCGATTATGAAACCAAGCCCGATGGCTATAACGAAATAGCTGAGTTTGATTGGGAAGCAGAGAACTTCGGTACCGTTCTTGAAGAACATAACCAAGCAATGCGTCAACTTCCAATTATCTCAGCTATTGAGAATTTCTTTACAACTTCATTTGGTGGGTCATGCCCAACTTGGTCAGAAACTGTCACTGTGATGGAAGGTTCATTTACAGTAACAATAGACCAATTTTGCAGTCCTGCTGTTCAAAGTATATTGCCTATGATTAGAGCTATCTTAATGCTTGTCGCTGGCTTTTTTGCATGGAGGATAGCAATAGAATGATTAACGATTTATTAGATTGGCTCTATGAGCAATGGCAAGCTTTTATAGAATGGTGCTATGAAATATTAGTGTTTATTCTTGACGCTTTGATGTGGGTAGCGCTTCAAGTATTTGAAAAAGTACTTGAGGGTTTTCGTTATATTTTCGCCATGATAGACCCGCCTCAATTTATACAATCGGGTATTTCACAGTTCTCTAGCGCAATTCCTCCCGAGGTAAGTTATTTGCTTGGTGTAACAGGGTTTGCTGAGGCGCTTGGTATAATTGGTCTAGGCTACACGTTTAGACTTACCCGCAAAGTCTTAACTTTATTCCAGTGGTAATACTATGATTATTTTCCACGAAGGTTTGCCAGGCTCTGGCAAAAGCTATGAAGCGTTAGTTAAACACATCATTCCTTCATTAGAAAAAGGCCGTAAAGTCTACGCACGACTTAACGGCTTTAACTATGAAAAAGTAAGTGAACTAACAGGCCGTACAGTTGAAGAACTCAAAGAACTGTATACCGAAGTAACTGAAGAACAAGTCCATACCGTTTATGAAATAGTAGAAAACGACTGTCTACTTGTTATCGACGAACTCCAGAACTTTTTCCCCAGTGGCAGGCAAAAGCTATCTGATGAAATGACTCAATTTATTGCTGAGCATCGCCATCGAGGTATGGATATTGTGTGTATGGGTCAAGCTTTAGCTGATTGCCATACCACATGGAAACGAAGAATTGAGCGAAAGATTACCTTTTTGAAACTATCAATGGTTGGCTTAGATAATAAGTACAAATGGGAAATGTACCAAGGCTCTATCAATGGTCAAAAAGGAGATGTTGTATTTAAGAAAATTAAGTCAGGCACTGAAAAGTACGATAGTAAATATTTTGGTTCATACCTCAGCCACCAATTAACGACCGATAATACGGATGTATATTCTGATGACCGTGTGAACATATTTAAGTCAAAACAGTTCATGCTTTACTTACCAATTTTCATAGGTGTCATTGCGTTTGCTATTTATTTCTTAAGCTCATTTTTTAGTGGTGAAACACAAATTGTTAAACAAGAATCCAAAGAACCGAGCAACAGGCCAGTAGCAAAAACTGAAGATCAATCTTCAACACCCACAACTGGAGAATCTAATCAGCAACAAACACAACCTCCAAAACCTAAAATAAGCGTAGACCCATATCAACGTTTAAGAGATATGATTCAAAACAACAATGCAATGATAACTTATGAAGAAATTTATAAAGGGCGAATTGCTGACTTGCGTGTTGTCGTTGAAAATGATGCAAAGCAAGTTCTCGATACATTCAATCGAGAGGAGTTGCTAACTCTAGGGTATCGCTTAAAGAAAACAATGTTAGGTATCGAAGGTTATCGCGGTACTAAATTAGCGGTCGTATTTAGATATAAACCGACTGATAAATATTTTGATAACCAAATACCTGATGAATCTTATCATGATTTGTACACATCCAATTAAACGCTAAAACCCAAGCCTTTCAACTTGTTGAAAGCCTTGGGTTAGCGTTTAACTAATCACCCTCCGTCACTGGTGACACTATGACTAGAAACCAAAAATACGAGCAGAAACAAAAAGCTAAAGGATTAAAGAAAGTAACCCTTTGGATACCTGACGAATCGGAAGTTGAAATTAAACAGATGATAGAATTTCTGATTGATAACCCAGACCATATACCTTTCATGGCAAGAAATGTCAGAACAGGCCGTATGAAAAAGGCCATTTAGTGGTACGTAATTTTTTACGTAATATTTCTATCGGTACGTAATAATGAACAAAATTATCACGTACCACTCACCTTTGTATCTCCAGTTCTTGGAGGATGGCGTAGCCATGTCATACATTCCAGAAAATTCACATTTCATCGCGAAAGCGTTTCCATTTTCAATACAGTTTATTAGGGTCGGGTATCAATTCAGTGAAGTAGCCAATCGCACTCACTGCCCTAGTCTGTTTTCAATAAAAGTTGATTGCCTTCTGATAAACCAAGCTGAGTTAAGGACGGCACAGCAGCCGAGGGAAACACCCTCCCCCCATATACTAATAAGGGGGGAGCGAAACCACTTACACCGAAACCGAGTGTGCATTGTGATTTTAACAAAAAGGAGTAAATCACAATGAGCAACTTTAAATTGCAGTTCGTTACGCTATTCGGATATGACTACGCAAAAGGGGCTAAAGAACTCGGAGTAAGTGAACGCCAAGTAAGGAGATATGTAAAAGCAAACAAAGCTAGTAAACCAGTCGAAAAACTGATTTGGATAATGTATCGCGGTTACTTACCTGATACTGGCCCTTGGGCAGAATGCAGTATTTCGTACCATAACAATGTTATGACTACACCTTGGGGGAAAGTTAAACCATCAGATGTACAGTTTGTGCATCGTTACAAATGGTCAGCTAAGGAACATGAAACTATGTACAAAAAGCTTAAGTCGGAAACAAAAGTTCAAGATAAATATTTATTTGATCTTCAGGAGCAATTGCTAGATATTATAGGTGATATATCAAGAAAAACAGTTATTTAGTATTTAAAATAGGATTTAATAAATGGATATTAAGCAAATAAAATTCATACATGATTATTTAGTTACATATTTTGATGGCAAAGATGACCCGATATCACCTCCAGGGATAAAAAATGAAGGAACATTAGAATCTGCAGTACAGCGTCCTTTCATGACAGTTGGCGGCAAAGATGCATATGTTGGAGTCTTTAACAAAGGTGCTGCTTTATTTCATTCACTAATAAACAACCACTGCTTCCATAACGGGAATAAAAGAACTGCATTACTGGCGACTTTAGTTTATTTAGGTGATAACGGACATTGGGTTACTGTCCCCTCTGATGATGAGATGTTTGAATTTACAAGAAAAGCAGCTGCGCATGAATTATCTGATAATCGGCTAGATGAATTAGCGATAATTAGTGATTGGCTGAAATATAACTCCCGTAGGAGAAAAATGGGAGAACATTTATTAAAATATCATGAACTAAAAGATATTTTATATGGTTTTGGCTTTGAGTTTGGTTATGAAACCAATAATGGAAGAGCTATTGAGTTACTTAAAGACGGCAAGGTAGTAACAAAGATTCTTAAAAAAGGTGCCAAAGGAAAAGAAGACTATGACAAGCAATACATTCAACGTTTGAGGAAAAACTTAAAATTGACTCCTGATTATGGTGTAGATAGTTTTTCTTTTTATGGTGAAAAAGGGGTTACTGATAAATTGGGTAAGTTCATGACTATTCGTCATAATGTAATGCGTGAACTTGCTAAAATATAGTTTATTACTGGCTCATCTTAAAATTATTTTAAAAAACAAGCCATGCCAACCTGTCAAAGCTGACAGTAAACGTAAATAACTAATAAAAAAGGGCTTTTCGCCCTTTTCTTAGTTTTTACGTACCGTAATTTATGGGTAATTAAGTATAATTTGTTTCTAGTAGTTAATTTACTTGTTTATATCTATTTTACTATCTTTTATGAG